>DAOOQY010000286.1:0-5948 GCA_035389025.1 Verrucomicrobiota bacterium | reverse complement strand
TGGCGCGGAGCCTCCGCCCCGGAGGGATCATCCTCATCGGCGAGCCCTACTGGCGTCAGCTCCCGCCCACGGAAGATGTCGCCAGGGGATGTCACGCCGGCTCGCTCTCCGACTTTCTCCTGCTGCCGGAACTTCTCGCGTCTTTCGGCCACCTCGGCTACGACGTCGTGGAAATGGTTCTGGCTGACCAGGACGGCTGGGACCGGTACGAGGCGGCCAAGTGGCTCACCATGCGCCGATGGCTCCAAGCCAATCCCGGCGACGAGCTCGTGAAAGAGGTGCGAGCCAAACTGACCTCGGAACCCGAGCGCCACGCCGCTTACACGCGTGAATACCTGGGCTGGGGTGTGTTCGCGCTCATGCCGCGGTGATGCGCCGCGACATCCGGCGGATCAAAAGCAGATGCACGCCTCGGCAGCGATCAAGTCCTCGCAACGGAACGCGCTTGGAGTCTTCTGACTGCGGGGGGGACGGCGTCCAGGTCTGACTTAGCCCGGATACTTCACAGGGCTTCGCGGGGTCTCTTAATCGGTGAGGGGCTCCACACAGATTCAGGTCGGAACACCGATAGAGAGGCAGAGAGGCGGTGTGCCAGCCCCCGCCGGTATGCTCTATGGATTGAGTCCTTCGCGTTCTTTGTGGTTGGTTCGGCCCCGGGTCAAGGGCCGAACCAACCGCTCCACATCTGAATCCTGACGTCAGGGCTCGCCCTCATGCTCTTCGTGGCGAGCGACGTCGAGGATTTGCGACAAGACGCTACTTCTTGACGCGGTAGAATGCAGCGGCGCCCGAGGCTGGCGTCGCGTAGGGACGCGAGGCGCCCGGCACGACATTCCAGGGTCCCATGACGGCAGGCGCACTCTCGAGTGTCCCGTCTCCGGACCAGTCGATCGTGACGCCGGTCTCGGTGCGTTGGATCGTCAGGGCGATGTCGACGGGGACACGGCTCTCGTAGCCGAGGATTTCGATGTTGTCGATGGCCCAGAACCAGTTGTTGTCCGCGTCGAAGTAGCCGAAGGTCAGCACCAGCTTCTTCGCCCCAGCCGGGTTGTTGAGCGGGACGACCAGTTCGTCGTTGGTCGAGGTGTCGTCCTTGAAGTAGGGGCTGGTCTCGACGGACTCGAAACGCAGCACTTCCACCGGCGCGCCGCCGTCGTAGGCGGCGGTGATGGTGACCTTCTGGTTGGGCTCCGGACGCCAACTCGAGTTGAACCGCAGGGTGAGCGAATTGGCCTCGCGTCCGGCGATGTCGATGTCCGGGGTCTTGAGGTAGGTGTTGTAGGTGCCGTCCGGGTGTGCGGCATCGTCGTATTCGTCGCTGTCGGCGATGGCCACGGTGCCGATGCCTTTGGTGAACTCGCTGCGGCGCTGATCGTCGACGGTCGGCCACCATTCGCGCGAGGCGAAGCTCCAGCCGGCCCATTCGGTCATGCCGTCGTTGGCGGGATCGCCCACGCCAGGGACGCCGCTGTCGTCGATCGTCCAGCCCGCCGGCGGGGTCTTGGTCCAGACGGCCTCGCCGAACGAGCTTTCCTCGACATTGGGTCCAAGTTCGAGACCTTCGAAGTCCTCACGGAACAAGGGCGGAATGCCGCCGGTGACCTTGATGTTGTCGATGGCCCAGAACCAGTTGTTGCCGGCGTCGAAGTAGCGGAAGACGACGACCATCGTCTGCGCGCCCTCGGGGTTGTTGATCGGCACGCTCAGGCGGTCGTTGGTCGAGTTGTCGTCCTTGTAGTCGGCGTTGGCCGGGTCCGAGTGGAACAGGCGCGCCACGGTCGGCGCGCCGCCGTCGAACGCGACGCTAACACTGGCTTTCTGATCGGGCTCGGGGCGCCAGCTCGAGTCGAATTGCAGCACGACCGTGTTGGGCAGGATGCCTGCCAGACTTATTGCGGGCGTTCGCAACGAGGTGTCCATCTTGCCCAGGTCGGCCGGATCGCCCTTGTCGTCCCATTCGTCGCCGTCGGCGATGGCCGCCGTTCCGGTCCCTTTGGTGAACTCGGAGCGGCGCTGGTCGCCCCCCGTGGTCGCCCACCATTCGCGATTGGCGAAGCTCCAGCCTTCCCACTCGACAACACCCTCGGCGGGGTCGCCGATGCCGGGCGTGGCGGCATTGTCGACCGACCACCCGGCGGGCGGCGTGTGGGTCCAGGCGTTTGGATTGGCCACCGCCTCGTCCACGTTGGGCCCGAGCGGCAGACCCTCGAAGTCTTCGAAGAACAGCAGGGCCCCCATCGGCGGGATCACCGTCAGTCGGACCTCGCGGCTGACAACTTGGCCGGCACTGTTCGAGACCTCGACGCTGTAGAACCCTGCGTCGGCGTCGGCCACCGGATCGAGCGTCAGGGTGGCGCCCGTGCCGCCTGCGACAGGGGACCTGTCGGCATCGACGCGCTTGAACCACTGGTAGGTCTTCGGGTCGCCGCCGGCGGCGACGACGCTAAGGGTGGCGATGTCGCCGCGGGTGGCCAAGGCGGCGTCTGGCTGGGTCAGAATCATCGGCGGCGCCTGGCCGGCATTGACGACGATGTTATCGACGGCCCACCACCAATCGTTGCCTGCGTTCAGCAGGGAGAAAGAGAGGACGGCACTGGCGGCGCCGGCGGGGTTTTTCAATTCGAGGGTGACGTTCTCGTTTTGGCTGTCCGGATGGAATGTCGCTTCCCCGAAAATCGACGTCCAGCGCAGAAGCTCGATCGGCGCTCCGCCGTCGTAAGAGACCGCGATGACCGCGGTCTGGTCGTTGGTCGCAAGGCCGTCCGGGCCGGCGTCGTCACGTCCTTCGGGCCGCCAGCTCGAATCCAGACTGAGGAAGAGGGTGTTGGGTGTGAGGCCGGCAACGTCGATCGGACTGCTCTTCATGATCGAGTTGTAGTAGCCGTAGAGGGGAACGGGGCCGCCTTTGTCGTCCCATTCGTCGGAGTCCGCGACGGCCACGTTGCCGCCGGCATTGACGAATTGCGAGCGTGTCTGGTCCCCGGCGGCTTGAACCCACCAGTCCTTCTTGGCGAAGCTCCAGCCTTCCCACTCCTTCACGCCCGCGGCGTCGTCATCCACGACGCCCTGCATGCCGCTGTTGTCGATCGACCAGCCGGCCGGCGGCTGGTGTGTCCAAACCGCGTCGCCGGCTGTGGTCTCATCGACATTCGGCCCGAGGGTCAGGCCATCGAAGTTCTCGTAGAACACGACCACATCGAAGCTGTGCGCGAAGGTGCGCGCGCCGTCCTTGCTGTCGGTGTACTGGATTTCGAGGTCATGCTTCGAGGGAACGGGGAAAGCGGGGAGCCCGGTCTTGCGCACTGTGATTCGGTCGCCGCTGC
Organism: Verrucomicrobiota bacterium; assembly: GCA_035389025.1. Lineage (GTDB taxonomy): Bacteria > Verrucomicrobiota > Verrucomicrobiia > Limisphaerales > J093 > MWFF01. The sequence goes on along the minus strand of DAOOQY010000286.1, from coordinate 2,625 downwards.
GGGTGATCTGCGGGCTGGCGACGGCCGTGCCATCGAGCTTCAGAACGATGCTGGCATCCGCGATCGTCGTATCGCCGTCGTTGATGATCACACCGATGTCGGTGTTCTTCATCGCGAACTGACCGGATGGGGTCCATCCCTCGAGGTAGGAGGAGACGGCGGGGGGGGTGGTTGGGATGCCCTCGGCGGTGGCGCCCCCGTACTCGGCGATCTGCTGGGCGGTGAGGGCCGCGTTGTGGAACTGGATGCTGTTGACGTAGCCGGTCTGCACATCGCCGTCGTCGTCGTTGAACAACTGGACCCAATAGTTGGGCGAAGGGGCCCACCGCCCCTCGAGCCCGCCGGCCGACTGCACCCCGACCAGCGCGCCATCGATGAACTTCGAGATCGTGTTCACGCCGGCCGACTGGTCGATCACGATCGCGATCCGATGCCAGACGTTGGGCTGCACCTGGCCGTGGTAGATGGCGCTGATGCCAATCCCGTTGCTGGTGTTGATGAAGAAGTCGGAGTCGGCGGTGATGCGGTCATCCGACTCGAAGATCGCCCGAAACTTCAGATCCGATTCGGTCGGGTACATCAGATCCAGAATGAGCGTCCACTGGTTGAGCAGGCCGGCCAATTCGCCCCCGTTGCCCTCGGTGGGCGTGTACATCAGGTACCCCATCGCCATCGTCGAGTCGCAGGGCGGGAACTTCATCACCTTGGCCGGTTGGCCCCCGAGATCGACGGTCTCGAAGACCGTCTGGGTCTCGGAGGCGCCCCCCGCGCCGTCCATGTAGGCCAGGTCCTGGCCGATGGTCGCGGTCAGGTTGCCGTTGTTGAAGTCCCATTGGCCGAAGACGGCCCCGTGGGCTATGCCTCCGGCAAGAGCGGCCGCAGCCGCGAGTGCCAGCAGGCGCGTCGAGTGAACGTGCGTTCTTGGTCTCATAGTCTGGTTCGTCCTTGGGTTTGTGTTGTGCTCGGCGTCAAAGATCGTCGCGACCCCGCCGGATCGGGCGTCGGGGCTGGATCAGGACACCCGGTCCGCCCGGGGATCACTTGTCCAGGCGTATCATGCGGTGGACTTCCTCGGCCTCCGGGTTGCCGGTCGAGGCCGCCTCTGTGACCTGGGTGTTGATGGTGATGAGGCAGCGGGCCAGCATGTCGCGCTGCTTCGTTGTCAACGTTGTCGTTTTCGAGAGCGCTTGCGCCGCGACGGAGGCCTTGGGCCAGTCCTTGGCCTCGACGGCGTCAACCAGGTCCGTCACCAGGCCCGTCACGGGTTGCTTCGCCGATTGGAATGTCTCGCGCAGCACGGCGGGAATCTGGGCCGCTTCGACAGGCGATGGCGCCTCATTTCTGCCGCAACCCATCGGGCCGGCTAGAAGGAAGAGCGCGGTTGCCAGGAAGAATCTCCGGGCAACCCAAGCAGATTGTGTTTTCATGTCCCAAGTCTAGGAACCAGGTTGTTTGACGGGGTCCTGTCCGGTGTACCACCGGTAGTCCACGCCGATCTTGAAGCTGTTGAATTTGATGCCGGAGACGTTGCCCGGCACCCAGAGCGTGCCGCAAATCTTGTTGTGCCGGTACCATTCGAGTTCCATCTTATGGTTCGGGTAAAGACCCGCCAGATCGTAGCGCCACTGCGTCAGAATCTCGCTCGATCCAGGCCACAACCCGAGGCTGTCGTCAGGCCCCTCCATCCGCTGCTCGGCTGCGTCCTGGGCGAAGATGGTGCTCGAGGGATTGGCGAACGAACTGATCTTGCGCGGGCCCGGGGTGCGGGAGGCGGGGTTGCTGGGCGAAGGGTTTTCGCCGATGTAGGAGTTGATGCCGTAGCTCGAGTTGAGCCAGAACGCCGCCGGGAACGTCTTACCCTCCTCGCGCCATTCATCCACGACCCGGGCGCTTGGGCAGCGAAAAATCTCCTTTGTGCCCCCGAAGTACCCGATGTACGCGATCCCCCAGTAGGCTTCGCCGTCGTTGGGCGCCAACTGGACATCGGTCCGCGGATTCCTGGTCCAGTGGCCGTGGTTGGGAATGGCGCCGTTGACGTGGTAGAACGTGTCGTTGAAATCGTCGGCGTACATGGTGGTGCCGATCGAGATTTGCTTGAGGTTGCTCTGGCACTTCGCCTGCCGGCCCTTCTCCTTGGCCTTGGCCAGCGCCGGCAGCAACAGCCCCGCCAGGATCGCGATCACCGCGATGACCACCAGCAACTCGATGAGCGTGAACGCCGTCCCGCAGGTGAAGGCCGGCAGGACGCTTCCATCCTGATCGAGTCTCTTCGCCCCGCCCTGAAGTGATCGGTACCTGGTCTTCATAAAACAGCTCAGCCTGAAGCCACACTGATGCCCTCCGTCGGTCGACACCAGCGACATTCCTGTGACATCCAAGCATCCCCCCGCAGCGCGAAAGCGTCGCCGAACGGTGGTTCTTTCGGATATGTGATCGTACGAGACTTATTCCGCGAGTCACGGATTGTCAAGCCGCGCGAAAGGCAGCGCCAATTCATGAAGTCGAAAAGGTCGGAGTGGGGACGGCTCGTCCCCCGCCATGTCAAGTGAAGACGGCGTGTGTCGGCGACGGGGCAGGGCTGCTCTAAAGTCGGACGGGACGGGTGAGTAGGCGAATGACCTGTCC
>DAOOQY010000285.1:0-5954 GCA_035389025.1 Verrucomicrobiota bacterium | reverse complement strand
ATTCACAGGCTGAGGGGCGCCAATCCCCGTACGCCCCTGAGACGGCGCGCCAACGAGGCGGCTTGTCCCTGCCGGACCAACTGCCCAGGCAGTATGGGGATCGCGCACGCTGGGTCTTCGGTCTCTCATGAAACGCATCCTGAAAACACCCCGGACGGGCAGCCTGCTCCTCGCTGCATGGGGCGCGGGCTCCTGGCAAGAACACCTCGCGATACGGTGGCGGGCAAACCCTCATCTCGGGTCGGTGACCGACGCATCCGCAGGTGAAGCAGGCAGGAGGGCCTCGGTGCAACGAAAGGGAGAGGCATTGGTCCTCGACGCCGGAGGTCGGGAATCCAATTCCGCCGAACAAACCAGGAATCGTTTCAATAGCGAGGTTTCCGCCCGGAAATACGCGCGTTCGCTGCATGGAACGGCGACGCATCGGCGTGAACTGCTCTGTGTACGCCGGGTGTTGGGGGGGCTGCCATCCGGATCGAAGGTGTTGGACCTGCCCTCGGGCACCGGGCGGTTGCTGCCTCTTCTGGTAGAAATGGGATTCCGGGTGACCGAGGCGGATTCATCCGCGCACATGCTCGAAGAGGCTCAGGGCTATGCGCGGACCCGAGGGATCGCTCAGAGCGTTGAGTTCCGTGTTGAAGACGCCTTCCTGACCAGCTTCAAGGACGACGCGTTCGACGCCATTCTCTGCAACCGCCTGTTCCATCACTTCCGGGAACCGGAGGTTCGTCGGCGCTGCCTGCGTGAGTTGGGCCGGATTTGCCGGGGCCCGATTGTCGTCTCTTTCTTCTGCGACTGCTGCTTGGGGGCCTTGATCTTTCGTCTGCGGAACTGGATTCGCCGCAGAACGCCCACCGACCGAATCCCCATCCCGCGCAAGCAGTTTACTGAGGACGCTGAGGCGAGCAGGTTGCGGGTCGTTCAGACCATGTCGACGCGTCGCTGGATTGGCAAACAGTGGTATGCGGTGCTGGAGAGAACTCAGGTAGAGGCGGCCTAAAACGCGTCGATTTCAGGATGTCCACACGGGGCATCGAGGCGGCCCAACGGATCCCGAACCCCGAAGAACTGCTTCGTTGCCTGCCCAAGACGCTGCTCGTCCGCTGCAACTCGCTTCCCGATTGTCTTCTGTCTTTGCCCACTGCCGATAAACTCAAGAAACTCCTCGCTCCCGCACTGGCCCCCGAAAGATGCCCCATAATGTGCCTAATCAAACTCGACCAAGCGGCATGAACCTATGACTGTCCAGTCCAAAGCCCCAGGCAATAAACTGCTTCGTCTCATTCCTTTCGACCATCTCCGCATACGTGCGACAGCCACGGTGGTCAATCTCCTCGCTGCCGTTTTTCTTGTGGGTTGCGCCAATGGGTCTTTTTGGCGAGCGCTTGCCGTCGCGCTGGAATCGTCGACCAGCAGTCGCTGGGTGTTCTTGGTGGCGACGGGGCTGATTCTGGTTTTGGTGTTCAATACCTTGCTCTCCTTGCTGTCCCACCCTGCGGTGCATAAGACGTTCTTGGCTGTCGTGATCGTCCTGGCGAGCATTTCCGATTATTTCATGGGGAGCTATGGGATCGTGATTGATCAGCACATGATCACGAATCTGGTGGAGACCGACTTCCGAGAGGCCGCTGAGTTCTTCAATTGGGCTCTGTTCAGACACGTGTTCCTATTCGGGGTGTTGCCGGCCATCCTGTTGGTGCTGGCGCGGATACGCTATCGCCCCTTGCGGCGCGAACTGCTTGTGCGAACCGGCGTCGTGACGGCCAGCTTGGTTCTGCTCGCCGTGTTGCTTGCGGCCAATTTCAAGGAGTTAGTGTTGTTTGGGCGGAATCATAGAGCGCTCCGCACATACGTCAATCCCACCTATCCGATCTACAGCTTCGTCAGGGTGTTACAGGCCAACCATGCGGCACGCGGCATCCCAAGCCTGCGAGTCATCGCCTCCGATGCCACGAGACCAGCCACGGCCACCAGAACGGCTGTGGTCTATGTGATCGGCGAATCAGCCCGCGCCGAGAACTTTTCGTTGAATGGCTACGATCGGACGACGAACCCGGAACTTGGCAGGCGAAACGTCGTCTCCTTTACCGATGTGCAGTCTTGTGGAACTGACACGGCGAGTGCGCTGCCGGGGATGTTCTCGCATCTGGGCAAACGACATTACTCTGCCCGCGAGGCGAAGAAATACGAGAACCTGCTCGATGTGTTGCAGCGCGTGGGAGTTCAGGTGATCTGGCGAGACAACAATTCCGGCAGCAAAGGGATTGCGGACCGGGTCAGGTACGAGGACTTGAACTGCGCACACGATGAGGCCTTACGTTCTGGAGGGGGCTGTTACGACGAGATTCTCTTGCAAGGCCTCGACCAGTTGCTCCGGGACAATATCGGGGACCTGCTCATTGTGCTTCATCAGCAAGGGAGCCACGGCCCGTCCTATTACAAGCGGACCCCAAAGGCATTCAAGCTGTTTCTCCCGGAATGTGGCCGGGACGATGTTCAGGAATGCGAACGGCAGACCATTGTCAATGCATACGACAACACCATCGTGTACACGGATTACCTGCTCGCCCGGTTGATTGACCTGCTGGAGACACAAGCGTATCCGACCGCGATGCTCTACGTTTCCGACCACGGTGAATCCCTTGGAGAATACAATGTTTATCTCCACGGACTTCCCCCCGCCATTGCGCCAAGCCAGCAGACGCACATCCCGATGATCTTCTGGGCGTCGCCGGACTTCCTCGAGTCGAAGGCGATAGATCCGGTCTTGCTGGCGGCGAGCTTTGCCAACCCGTATTCGCACGAGAATCTCTTCCACAGTGTCCTGGGACTGTTCAACGTCCAGACAGCGCTTTACGAACCGAGTCTGGATTTGTTCTTCCTCGCGCGGAAACGCAACTCCACCCTCGGTGCGAATCGCGGGCGTTGGCGCCCGCGCAGCCAGGCCTGGTCGGACTCGGCAGACTGGCCAACCGAAAAGAAACTGGCAGGAAAAGAGCTTGACCGCAGTCAAACACTGTCGACACTGAAGCCGAATGGCATTCGCAGCAAAGGCAGTTCTTCCTAAACCGCGGAACATCAAGAAGCAATCCCCGATCAGAGTCTTTGCTTCCGTGCAACAGTCCAGAGGCATGTCTTTCACGCACCCGAGGTTTCTCCTGCTTCTGGTCACCGCTTTGCTGACCACCGCGACACCGGCCACGGCCGAGAACCGACAAGGGGCGTTTACCGTCTCACCATTTGCCGGAGGGCAAGGGTTTCCATTTGGTGGCGAGACGCATTACGACGCTGATTTCAACTGGGGAGCCCGAGCGGGCTACAACATCTCCCCGAATTGGCGGGCCGAGCTGGTGTTCGGCGTGAACGATACGGTCCATGACCCCGAGGCGGCGTGGTGCACGATGTACCAATACGGTGCCGATGTACTCTATGCCTTCAGGCCCGACAAACGCCTAGTCCCATTTCTGGCAGCCGGCTTCGGCGCCTTTGACGTCAACTACACGGGTGGCTACCATTCGAAAGGCGATCCAACAGTGCCGGTGTCCGACGAGACCAGCGCCTACTTCAACTTCGGTGGTGGCATCGAATACGCACTGACGCGCTGGCTGGCTCTACGAGCGGACTTTCGCCATGCGATCATGCTGAACTCAGGCGACAGCGCCTTGCAGGGAAGCTTGGGTATTACCCTCAAGTTCTAAGAACTCGGGCGTGGAGTGTCGATGGTGTAGCTGTGAGCCCGTTGTTTCTCTTTGGGGCGCGGCTCTACATCCCTGGGGCCAATTGCGGATCAAGTTGGCAGTTTTTCGGGACGTCCTTTCCCCACTCCTGAAACACTGCCTTTTTCCGTTTGCTCGAAGCTCGGGGCATGAATACCGTCCGTCGAAACCGTGCCGACAGTGCCTATGATTCCATCCTTTCGAAGGAGCGTATCGAGCCTCTGTTCCCCGGCGGTGAGCCTTGCGTTTGCATGGTTGCTGTTGCCGTGCCTCGCCGCCCAAGTCTTCCCGAAGTGGACCTTCACGGCAGCCGGCCCCGCCACCACCCCGCCGGCACTGCTCTCAGACGGGACGGTGGTTTTCGGTTCGCACGACGGTCGGCTCTACGCCCTCGCGCCGGAGGGAACGAAGCGCTGGGAGTTTGTTACCCCGCGCGAAGTTTATCGCGCGCCGCTGGTGGGGCCGGATGACACCATCTACTTTGGCTCGTCGAGCCTCTATGCCCTGCGGCCGGACGGCACACTGCGCTGGGAGGCGTCCAATGGGTCGATCGGCTTCGGCACACCGGTGCTGGCGCTCGACGGGACGGTCGTGGCCGTGGGCAACGAAGGCCGACTCTACGCGGTGCGTCCGAACGGCACGGTGAAATGGTCCTTGGCGAGTTACACCAGCTTTGTCGATGGCCCCGTGATCGGACGCGATGGCGCAATCTGCGTCGCCTTGGGCGACGGCGTGTTGCTGGCCTACAACCCGGATGGCGCCAAGCTGTGGGAAGCTCGTCTTGGCTATGCCAACGTCTTTGCGTCACCGGTCATCACCGGCACCGGCGCCGTTCTGGTCGGTCTGCCCGGCTCGGTGGGAACCGACAGCCAGTGGTTCGCGGTCAACCCGGACGGCTCGACCCGATGGAGCGCCACCCTCGACGGACGGCCCTGGGCGGCGCCCGTGGTGGGAGTGGACGACCGTGTTTACGTCCCCTTGGCACCCGGCGCGCTGACGGCGTTGAAGTCGAACGGCGTCCCTGACTGGACCGCCCAGCTTGGCAGCGAACTCGCGCTGTCCCCAACCTTGCTCGCCGATGGCACGATTCTGGTGAGCGTCGACAAGTCCCTGTACGCGCTCTCACCCGAGGGCGCCGTCCAGTGGACGTTCGAGGCGACCGGGTCCATTGGCGCGTCTCCGGCGGTGGCAGGGGACGGGACGATCTACTGCGGGGACACCGCCGGCCAGTTCTACGCGTTGAGCGGTTCGACCTCGCCGCTGGCCCCGGGGACCTGGGCGCGCGTCCGGCGTGACTTGCGCAACAGCGCGAGCGTCGAGGAACCGCCGGTGGCGCCGGGTGCGCCCTCCGGCGTCACCGCCAGCCAAGGCGAGTTCACCGACAAGGTGACCGTGAGTTGGTCGAGCGTGCGCGGCGCGAGCGACTATGAACTGTGGCGCGGCACGAACGCCGAGATCGGGAGCGCAACTCAGATCGCTGGACCGATCAGCGGCATCTTCCAATACGAGGACCGATCGGCGGTTCACGAACAGCCGTATTTCTACTTCGTGCGAGCGCAGAACGGCGCCGGATTTGGACCGTTTGGCGCCCCGGCTGCCGGGATGCGTCGTTTGCCCAAGGCCGGTGAGGCCTATTGGATTCAGGCCATCGGGGACGTGCCCAACGGTTCGCCCGCCGTTGGCCCAGACGGCGCGGTGTACGCCGCGGCCCGCAACGGCCAGGTCCATGCGGTCGGGTCGCACGGCCAGCTTCGGTGGACCTTTGTGTTAGGCGGCCGGCAATCGGGTTCGCCAACCGTTGCCCCGGACGGCACCGTCTATTGCGCTGCCGGCACGCGGACCAATCCAGTCAATTCTGAGGACGATCGTTTTGCGCTGTTCGCATTGAATCCGGACGGCTCGCTCCGGTGGCAACACGCGCTGCCCGGCAACGAGGGCGCGTTGTACGGCTCGGTTTCGGACGTGGCCCGCGCTTCTGACGGGACCCTGGTCGTGGCGGTCCAGCCGGGCCAGTGGGCCGGCGACGCGAAGCCGCAGTTGGTGGCCGTCGACCTGGAAGGCGCGCGCATGTGGGCGTTCGAGCGGTCGGGCGGCACGCTTTCCGCGCCGTCGGTGGCAGCCGACGGCACGGTGTACGCCGCGTCGCTCGATGGTTGGGTGGGGGCGTTGTCGCCGGAAGGGAAGCTGCGTTGGAGCGCGCATGTAGACGACGGCTATCTCAGCGCGCCCCTTTTCGAC
>DAOOQY010000284.1:0-5955 GCA_035389025.1 Verrucomicrobiota bacterium | reverse complement strand
GGCGCGCGCATGCGCGTGAAGCCGTCGACGGCGCCTTTGGATGGCCAGTTGCAGATCGGTCAATTCGTCCAACGCCAGCCGCCCACGCGCGGCCTCGGCATCACCCATCTCGTCGGGAAAATGGAGCTGCCGCACGGCCACGGCCCGCGTCGGGAGATTCCCCCGATTCAGGTCCGGCCAGGGCTCCTCGAAGGCGTTGCCGCAGGCTTCGAGCGCGCGCCAAATCAAAGCGCGCAACCAGCGTTGCGTCAGCCCCTCGGTCAGCGGATAGATCGGCACGATCCGATGCAGGTGAATGGACCGATCCTCCCCGCTTTCGATCGTCTCGGTCTCCGGATGATCGATTGCGCGCGGTTTGAGTGACCGCACCTTGCCATACACGAGAACCTGGTCCCCCACCTTGAAGTAGTTCTCCATGAACGGGAGGTTCCACCAGCGGCAGTGCAGCCGCCCGGTGCCGTCATCGAGCACGCACTCGAAGAGCGACTTCCGCCGCTGTTTCCAGTACTTGACCCCTTGCGCGACAATGCACCCCTGGGTGGTGGCCGATTCGTTCAACTTGAGCCCGGCAATGCGCTCGAGGCGCCGACGGTCTTCATAGCGCCGGGGCCGGTGAAGGAGCAGGTCGCCCACCGTCCGGATTTCCAGCCGCGCCAGCAGCGCGGCCCGCTCCGGCCCCACGCCGCGGAGCCCAGTGACCGGCTGTTCAAGTGGGGTCAGCGGCGCGCTGCCCATCCCCGGAGCGTCGAATTGCCGCCGATCTCCCAATTACCAATCCTCCGGTTTCGAGCCTCGGGCGGTGATGTCGCGGACGGCCTGGTCCGGCCGTTTGTCCTCGTAAAGCATCGCGTGCACCTCGTCGATGATCGGCGTGCTGACACCGTGTCGACGGGCCTGCTGCCAGGCCGCCCGGGCGGTCGGATAACCTTCGGCGACCGAGACCGAACGCGCCAGGATGTCCTCGAGTCTGTCCCCCAGCCCAAGGCGCTCGCCCAGGGCGCGGTTCCGACTCAGCGGCGAAAAGCAGGTCACCACGAGGTCGCCCAGTCCGCTCAAGCCGGCGAACGTGTCGGCTTGCGCCCCGCAGGCGACGCCCAAACGCCTGATTTCGACGATCGCGCGTGTCACCAGGGCCGCCTTCGAGTTCTCGCCGAATCCCAGCCCGTCGCACACGCCGGCCGCAACCGCAATCACGTTCTTCAATGCGCCTCCCAACTCGACGCCGACCACATCATGGCTGGTATAGACCCGCATGCTCGGGCGATGAAACAACGCCTGCACCCGCTCGGCAACCGACGGATCGCCGCTGGCAACCACGGCCGCCGTCGGAACACCGCGAGCCACTTCAAAGGCCAGCGTGGGACCGGACAGCACCGCGCGCCGGGCCCCGGGTGCGGTCTGGGCAAGCACTCCGCTCATGGTCAGGCCGGAGTCAAATTCGATCCCCTTGGTCACACTCAACGCGACCCCTTTGAAGGAGCCCAGCCGGCGGCTCACCGCACGGAAAGCCCTCGATGGCACGGCCAGCACCACCAGGTCGCTGCCCGGCCATGCCCGATCGAGATTCGGTTCCACCCGCCAATCGCGCGGCAACTCCACACCAGCCAAGTACTTCTCATTCCGGCCTTCGGACGCGAGTCGCGCAAGATTGGGTGTATCGTGGTCCCAAACCGTGATCTGATTGCCGCCCCCGGCCAGGTGATTGGCCAGCGCGGTGCCCCACGCGCCAACGCCAAGAACAGCGATCTTCATGCGGGTTGAGCGCCGTCCGTGCGCGACCGCCTGAAGCGATGCTCGGTGCCGGCACGCAGACGCTGGATGTTCGAGCGGTGCTTGTAGATGGCCAGAGCGCCGAGCACCGCCGCCACGGTGATCAGTGTCCCGCTGCCGCCGGTGAGCCACACAATGAACGGCAGCGCGAACGCGGCGAGAATCGACGCCAGTGAGACATAGCCGGACACGAGAAAGACCAGAACCCAGACCAGCAACGCCAGGCCCAGAGCCGCCGGCATCCAAACCAGCAGCACCCCCGCCGATGTGGCAATCCCCTTTCCCCCCTTAAACCGCAGCCAACAGGTGTAATTGTGGCCGAGAATGGCCGCCAACCCGGCCACAATCCGGAGGCCCTCGACCCCGGGCGCGGCTCCGGCCCCCGCCAAGGCGATCGCCGCAGTCGGAAGCAGCCAACAGGCCAGCGCGCCTTTGAGCGGATCGATCCCCAGAACAAGGATGCCCGCCGGCTTGCCAAGCACCCGCAGGACATTCGTCGCCCCAATGTTCCCGCTGCCCGCCTTGCGGATGTCCACGCCTCGGCTGCGTGCCACAAGATACCCGGTCGGAATCGACCCCATCAGGTACCCCGCAACAGCGACGGCGATCTGCCAGGCAATGGACATGGCTCGACTCTATACGGATTTCTCACCACTTAAAGGAGTAATCTGGAATCCGGGCTGTGGCAAAACGAAGGCACTCCCTTTCTGCCCGGGTTTGCCGGGCTTTACTCCCTCCAGCCAAGCCGTTAGCTTTCACCCCCATGACGGACCACACCCTATGATCGAGGTCGAAGGTCTCACAAAGCTGTATGGCGACTTCGCCGCCGTCAGCGACCTTTCGTTTGTGGTGCGCCCAGGCGAAGTGTTGGGATTGGTCGGTCCGAACGGAGCCGGCAAAACAACGACCCTGCGGTGCCTGGCCGGCGTCATGCCTCCCGCCAAAGGCGCAGTCCGGATCGCCGGGCACGACCTGGCGACCGCCCCGCTCGCAGCGAAACAGGTCCTCGCCTATTTCCCGGATGAACCGCGCTTGTTCGAGTATCTCACAGTCCGCCAGCACCTCGAGTTCACGGCCAGGCTCTACCAGGTGGCCGACGCCGAGCGCGCGGGCGAAGAACTGCTCCGCGAACTCGAGATCGCCGATAAGGCCGACGCCCTGCCCGGGGAATTGTCGCGCGGCATGAAACAGAAACTCGCGATCGCCTGCGGCTTGCTCCATGCCCCCCAAGTCGCGTTCTTCGACGAACCGCTCACCGGCCTGGACCCGTACGGCATCCGCCGCATGAAAGACACGATCCTCGAACGCGCCCGCGGGGGTATGGCGCTCTTGATCAGTTCGCACCTGCTCCACCTCGTCGACGAAATCTGCACGCACCTCATGATCCTCAAACAGGGCAGACGCGTGGCCTACGGAACGATCGACGACGTCCGCCACCAGTTCGCCGAGTCGGCCCCCGATGCCAGCCTCGAGGAGGTGTTCTTTCGCGCGACAGGAGGCAGTTGAGGACACAGCCCATCGGGCGGCGAATCGTAACAATGGGGAGTCAGCCCGCAGAACCGGTGGTTTGGATATGTTCACAGCACTCGTCTTTCTTCAGACACGCCTGTTCTGGAATCGAATCCGGGTCCAGATTCGCAGGCTGCGCCAACCCAAGTACCTGGCCGGCACCATCGCCGGAGCCGCCTACGTCTACTTCTTCCTCATCCGCGGATTGCTCTCGAACAACCGATCGACGGGAACGCAGAATCCGCAACTCGCCGGTCTCGGACCCGAGTGGGCCGCGCTGATCGAGGTCGGCGCGGCCCTGATGTTGGTTACCGTGGCGGCCGCGGCGTGGCTGTTTCCGACCAAGCGGGCCTCCCTGGAATTCACGGAGGCCGAAATCGCCTTTCTGTTCCCCGCGCCCATCAGCCGCACCGCGCTCATCCACTACCGCATCGCGCGAGCCCAGATTCCACTGCTCTTCGGATCGCTCATCATGACGCTCTTCTCCGGACGGCTGCTTCAGGGAGGTCAGGCTTGGATGCACTGGATAGGCTGGTGGCTCATCCTCGAGACCCTCGAACTGCATCGGCTCGGCGCCGCCTTTGCGCGGACGCGCCTGATCGATCGGGGCGTCACCCCGGCGCGACGCCGCCTGCTGGTGCTCGGCGCGCTGGCCCTGCTGGCGGTCGCATTTTGGACCTGGGCCAGACTCGGCCTCACCGCGCCAACGACCGAGGACTTGGCCGATCTGCCCCGATTGGCCGGCTACCTCGAACAAACCGCCCGGAGCGGACCGTGGTTCTGGCTGCTGCTCCTCCCGCGCTGCATCCTCCGCCCGATGCTCGCGAGTTCAGCCGGCAGCTTCGCGCTCGCGCTTCTGCCCGCGGCGGGATTGGTCGCGGCCCTCTACGTCTGGGTGGTGCGATCCCAAGTCGCTTTCGAGGAAGCGACCATCGAACAGGCCCGGGCCAGGGCAAAAGCCCTGGCGTCACTCCGGTCGGGGCACTGGCAGACCGCGGCCCGCGTGAAGAAGCGAGGGGCGCCGTTCCACCTGGCGCCTCTGGGCCGCCGGCCAATCGCACTGCTCTGGAAGAACCTGATCTCGATGGGAATGGCGTTCACGCCCCGGTTCTGGATGGCCATGGCGGCAATGGCAATGATCGGAACGATCTTCATGAAACAGTTCATGCCCCAGTCCGTCGGCCTGAAGATCGTCGGCTTGCTCCCGGTGGCGCTGGTCCCAATGCTGTTCCTGGTCGTGCCCCAGATACTGACGATGGACCTCCGGCAGGACCTCGCCATGATCGATGCGCTCAAGACTTACCCGCTGCCCGGCTGGCACCTGGTGCTGGGCGAGGTGCTTGCCCCGGTCGTCGTGCTCACCACTGTCCAGTGCCTCTGCCTGGCCTGGGGCGTGGCGTTCTTTCCCGACTTCGAGCCGAGCCAGGGGCCGTCGCTCTCAGACAGGCTTGCGATCGGAATCGCACTCGCCATCGCGGCCCCGGGCCTCAACATGATCTCGCTCCTGATCCACAACGCCGCCGTCCTCCTGTTCCCTGGTTGGGCGCGCGTCGGCCCCGGACAGGCCCGTGGATTCGAGGCGATGGGACGCAGCATCCTCCTGATGATCGCCCAAATCACGGCTCTGGGATTGGCCCTGGTGTTGCCAGCCGGCGCATTCGCCGCGTTGTTCATTATCGTCGGGCCGCTCTGGGCTTCCTGGACCGTCGTGTTGCCCGTCGGCGCCCTGGCGGCCCTGGTCCTGCTGCTGATCGAAGCCTACGCCGCGTTGCGAATGCTCGGCGACTGGTTCGAACGGATGGACATCTCGACCGAACTCCTGACACTCGACACGACAGCCGCCTAACCCGCCGACGAGCGCAAGGCTGAGTCACCTCACCGCCCCGAGTGGCCGGCCCAACCGACGAAATTGCGAAGCAGCCGCAGCCCAATCTCCTGGCTCTTCTCGGGATGAAACTGCGTCGCGAAAACATTCCCGCGCCACACGGACGAGGCAAACGTCTCCCCATAGGTCGTCCAGGAGGCCACAATCGACTCGTCAAGCGGCTGGGGATAGTAGCTGTGCACGAAATAGACGTAGCTCCCGCTCGGGATGCCCTCGAAGAGCGGACACTTGGGCCCCGCAATCTCGATCTGGTTCCACCCAATCTGCGGCACCTTCAGCCCGTTCACCCCGGAAAACCGGACCACCCGGCCGGCAAAAACACCCAGCCCTGCCGCGCTGCTGTTGAACTCCTCGCTGCGCTCGAACAACGCCTGGTAACCGACGCAAATGCCAAGGAAAGGGCGCCCGCTCCCCATGAAGTCCCGCAGCCCCGCCAGCAACTCCTGGCCCTGCAATGCGTTCAGACAATCATCAAATGCCCCCACCCCAGGCAGGACAACCGCATCCGCATCCCGCAAATCCTCGGGCTTCGCCGCGCGACGCACTTCCCCCCCGACGTGCACCAGGGCCTTGTGCACGCTGCGGATGTTGCCCGCGCCATAGTCGACCAACGCAATCACACGCCCAGCATAATCAGGGACGCTCGCATTTCAACTCCCGAGCGCACCCGCGTGATCAGAAGGCGATCCAGTGGAGCACCATCTCCTCGATCCATGCAAGAGCGCCCAGCCTCGGGGCTTCTCTAGCCCGCATGGCAGTCCTCTTGCGAAGTCTCAGTGCCCTGTGCATCA
>DAOOQY010000283.1:0-5973 GCA_035389025.1 Verrucomicrobiota bacterium | reverse complement strand
GCATCTACTGCTTCAGCGAGGAGGGCAAGACCACGGTGCTCGAAGCGGGACGCACATACCGGAAACTCGCGGAGAACCTCCTGGCCGACGGTTTCATGGCGTCGCCCGCGGTGGCGGGCGCGGCCCTCATCGTCCGGACCAAGACGGCGGTGTACCGGATCGAGTCGAGGCCGTGATGGTTAGCCCGGATCGATCACAGGCTGCGCGCTGAACCGGATCCGGATTTCTTTGTCATCTTCCCGATGGTGAGAAATCCGTATAGGCTGGCGGCTTTACATTCGCGGCGGGAATGGGGATGCTGCGGTGCTTTGAGGAAGCACGATTGACAACAGACATGCAGACCGCGGGGCTGGCAGACGATTGGGCGCCCGATTCGTGGCAACGCAAGCCGGTGACCCAGCAACCCGCTTACCCGGACGCGGAGGCGCTCGATTCGGCCCTGGCGCGGCTGTCCCGGCTGCCGCCGCTGGTGACCAGTTGGGAGATCGAGAGCCTGCGCCGACAGTTGGCTGAGGCGGCCATGGGCGAGCGGTTTCTGCTGCAGGGCGGCGATTGTTCCGAGAGCTTCGAGGACTGCGAATCGGACTCGATTGCGGCGAAGCTCAAGATTCTGCTGCAGATGAGCCTGGTCCTGGTGCAAGGGGGTAAGAAGCGCGTGATCCGGCTGGGGCGATTCGCGGGTCAATACGCCAAGCCGCGGTCGGCCGACACGGAGACTCGAGGCGGGGTGACGCTGCCGGCGTACCGGGGCGACATGATCAATCGGGCGAATTTCAGCCTTGCGGACCGCACGCCGAATCCGGAACTGCTGCTGCGGGGCTATGAGCGCTCCGCCTTGACCATCAATTTCATCCGCGCTCTGATCGATGGCGGGTTTGCGGACCTGCACCACCCCGAGTATTGGGAATTGGGCTTTGTGCGCAGATCACCCCTGGCCGCCGAGTATACCCGGATGGTTGAATCCATCGGCGAATCGTTGCGGTTCATGGAGACCCTCACCGGAGGGACCCTGGGGGACAGCAGCCAAGTCGATTTTTTTACGAGCCACGAGGGCCTGCATTTGCTCTATGAACAGGCCCAGACGCGCCGGGTCCCGCGGCGCGAGGGATGGTACAATCTGGCCACGCACTTGCCCTGGATCGGCAACCGGACCCGGGCGCTGGACGGGGCGCACATCGAGTATTTTCGCGGTATTCAGAACCCGATCGCCATCAAGCTGGGCGGCGCAATCTCAACCGAGGAGGCGGTCGCCCTCTGCGATCGGCTCAACCCCAGGAACGAGCCCGGGCGGCTCACCCTGATCACGCGATTCGGTGCGGACCAGATCGAGTCGCTGTTGCCGCCGATTGTGGATGCGGTGCGGCGGGCGGGCAAGGTTGTGCTCTGGAGTTGCGATCCGATGCACGGGAATACCGAGTCGCTCAGCAGCGGGGTCAAGACCCGCCGATTCGATCGAATCCTCGCCGAACTGCAAAAGGCCTTTCACATCCTGCAAGAAGGCGGCACTCACCTCGGGGGAGTCCATTTTGAGTTGACGGGGGACGACGTGACCGAGTGCGTCGGAGGGGCGAGCGGCGTCACGGAGGCCGATCTGGCGCGTGCCTATCGCAGCCAGGTTGATCCGCGCTTGAATTACGAGCAAGCGCTCGAGATGGCGTTGCTTCTGTCCCGATTGATGGCCCAACAACGCTTGCGTGGCGCGTCGTCGCATTGAACCCTTCAACCGCCGCCGCAGTCGCGGGGGCAGGCTCTTCCCGTCAGATTTCCAGAACCTGTTCGAGCAGTTGAGGCAATTGGGCCAGGAACCCGTGTTCGCGCGCGACGAGGGTGAAGCCGGCCTGCTGCGCGGCCAGGGTCGAAGCCTCGCCCTCCTTCTTGTCGGTTGTCTTGAGGAGGCCCAGGATCGGGACGTGATGGGTCTCCGGAGCGGCTCGGAGACTGTGCACGGCGGCGCAGACGCGCTCGGACATGGCCCCCAACTCGGCCACGCAGACCAGCGGCCTGGTCTCGGCAGCCTGCTCGGTCAGCTTGGTGAGGTCCGAGACGACCACGACCCGATAGCCCAAATCCTGCAACCGGTTCATCAATTGGTTGCCGATCAGCAGGCTTTCGTAAAAGATGAGCGCCAACGGCGACGACATGTCAAAACGGTGAAGCACTCCGGGATCAATTGCAAAGGCTTTCCTCAGAACCACCCAGAGAGAGTCCGCCAGACGAGGCGCAACTCGTGCAACGTTGTCGGCTCGGCGACCCGCAGGCATGGGAGGAGGTGTTCGAGCGACACTATCCTGCCGTCGGTCGCTTCATCTTCCAACTCAGCCCCGGTTTCTCCCTCGAGGATGTCGAGGAAGTTAGTCAGGAGACCTTCTTGTCGGCGATTCGAAAGCTCGACTCTTTTCGCGGCGGAAGCTCATTGCAGACCTGGCTCTTCCGAATCGCAGCCAACAAAGGCCGCGATTATCGGGAACGTCAGATGGCGGCCAAGCGGGGCGGCGGGCGCGCGCCTGTCCCACTCGATGCCGAGGATCCCGAGCATGGCCCGGCTCCGCCCATTCCCAGTCCCGATCCCGAACCCGACGCGGCCCTCGTGCGCACCGAACAGATGCAGATGCTCGGACACTGCCTCGAACTGGTGGGGGACCCATGCCGGGAGGTCATCGAGTTGCGCTATTTCGCCGATCTGAGCTATGAAGACATCTCGCGAACTCTCGGACTGAACGTGAAGACGGTGAGCTCCCGACTCAGCAAGTGCCTCGATCGGCTCGGACGACTGGCTCAGGACCTCGAGAGCCGCCCGCCACTCGGTCGATAGGAGGA
The DNA here is from genome assembly GCA_035389025.1 of Verrucomicrobiota bacterium. Taxonomy (GTDB): domain Bacteria; phylum Verrucomicrobiota; class Verrucomicrobiia; order Limisphaerales; family J093; genus MWFF01. Next base: position 3,156 of record DAOOQY010000283.1, on the reverse strand, counting down.
GGCAGCCCTTTTTGCCGTCCAATGAACTGACGACATGGCCCAGGAATCCAAAGCAGCGATCCACGACCGGTTGACGGCCTACGCCGCCGAGCGTCGAAGACGGTTGGGCCCGCCGCCCACGCTGCCGCCGCATACGCGACGCGTCCTTCTGGATGCGGTGAGCCGTCATTATGGGCCTTCGCCGGCGCAGACGCGTCCGCAGCACCCTGGTTGGATCGGGGGTTGGATGCGATGGGCATGGACGGGCGCGGCTCTGACCGCCGTGATCGCCGGCGCGCTCTGGATGGCCAGACATCCGCGCCTCGAAGCGCCACTCGAAGCGCCGCCCGAAGCGGCCCGCGAAAGCGAGCCCATCGAGAATACGCAGGCCCTCGCAACGGTTCCGACGCCGCCCATGTCCGCCCCCCCCACACCATCCGAATTGCCCCCCGCCGCAAGGTCCGAACCACCGACGCCGCCCGTTGTCCTGGCGTCAGCGCCGAGCACCGCCCCCCCACAGTCCGAGAGGGGCGTGGCGTTCAAGACGGGCGATCCGGCAACCTCGGGTGCCGCCGAGGCGCTCCCCGTCCTGCGCCGATTCCGGATTGAAGGCGACGGACAGACAATTCGGATTGTCGACGCTGACGGCTCGATTTACGAGGGGACCCTCCTGGCTGCGGCCAAACCGAACGATGAGAACCTCGAAGTCGGGATTGCATTTCGGGGTGAACGGACTGCACAGGAGGGATCAGCCCCGCCGATCTCGAGGGCTGCGCGCAGCGGCTTGAGGGCAGGACAGCCAAGAATGGGAGCGCCCGCCACCCAGGCACCGACATCCGTGGGATCGAGTTCAGCCCCGGAAGATTTCGCATTTGAAGTCAGGGGCACCAATCGCTCGCTCAACCAGTCCCTTCGCTTCAGCGGGCAGTTCGTCTTGACCAACCGCTCGATCGCGAGTCGCACCCAGGTCGAGCGGCGTGCCGATGGCCTCCTTGACCCGTTCAAGGACGTGATCCGTCAGTCGGCGGTCCACGGCCAGGCGGTTCTCGGCGGCGGTCGACTCTTGCGGATTGAGGCAACGCCCGAGTCACCCTGAATTGTGCTGCTTGTGAATAACTCACTCATAGTCCGTGTTCAGCGTGGCCTGCATGAACCCGCTTAATTCATGACTGCATTTTTCTGAAAGTTATTGTTGATTTGGTGGAGAACATCCCTGCATACTCGACGTAAGCAATCGTCGTTACTTAGCATGCAGTGATGATCTCTACCGACAGGAGTCTGGTCGCCCGTTGTCGCGCGGGAAAGGAATCCGCCTGGGAGCAGTTGCTGGACTCACACTATGACGGCATCGGGCGTTTTGTGTTTCTCGCCGCACCCGTTCTGACGGAATCCGAGGTTCCGGAAATCTGTCGCCGCACGTTTATTCGTGCCGTTGGCGAGATCAACCAGGTCAGCGACGCGCCGTCCTGCCGGGTCTGGCTGTTGCGTGTGGCGTCGGACGAGGTGCGCCGGATCGGACGTGAACGGCTCGAGAGCCCGGGGGAAGGGCTATGCGATCAGTGCTCGGGCGTGGCGGCGTCAGGTCTCAGCGAGGGCCGCGGCGTCGACAGCGATGCGCTGATGCGGCAGCTCCGCCGACAATTTGACCGGTTTGGCGGGCCGTGTGTGGAGTTGGCCGAGTTGTGGTTTTTCAGCGAACTCCCGGAGGCCGAGGTGGCGGCGGCGCTCGAGGTGAATCCGGACCTGCTGTTGCGGCGTTTGCGGATGTGTTTGCAGCGAATGCAGACGCTCGAACCGCTCCGGGAAGCCGACGGCCAGGAGCCTGTGGACATGCCCTATCCGCCCGACTTCGCGCGCCGGGATGTCGGCCATCCATTGGGCACACGCCTCGCTGCCTATGCGAAAGGGCGGGGCGCACTCATCACCCACCCATTCCCGGTTCCACAGGCAGTCCGGGAAGAGATTCTCGCGGCCGTGCGGTCGGAGTTCCGGAAGCCCTGCCCGCTGCTGCCCCGGTCCGTGATGTCCTTGCTGGCGCCGCATTGGCGTGTGACCGCCACGGTTGCCGGTGGCGCGCTTGTTGTGGTGATGGCGCTTCTGCACGGCGAGGGGGGCTCGGCCCCCGCCGGGAAGGGCCACGCCGGCGTTTCGAACTGTTACTGGTCCACCAAGTCGGAGTTGCCTCGAGTTCTTCTGCCGGACTCCGAGCCCGACTTGGCCTGTCCCACCGGCAGCAATGGCGAACTGCAATGGAGCATCGCACCTGCACACAAGGCGACGCAAGAAGCTGCGCCTCCAGACGCAGCGGATCGAATTCAAGCCGAAGACCCGATCGAGAGCCTCGTCATGGGCAGCGATCAGCCCGATCCGGTCGTGGACGCCGTTCCGGAGACGGAGGACTTGACGGATGCCGCGCGCGTCAAGGTTGTGCAGGCGGAAGTTGGCGACTCACCGCTTCAGGTGTCGGACGTTGCTCAAGCCCGTCAGGACCTCACGGCGGCATCGGAGCCAAGGACTGTCCGGCCCCAGTCGGTCCTTGCCCTGGCATCCTCTGCACTGCCGGCGGATCCGCCACCTCCCGACGTGGGCACACCGCCGCCCCCGCCACCGGTTTTGCTCGCGGTCGTCGACAGACCAACCCCGGCAACCCGCACGCCCGCGCCGACCGACATCGAGGCCGGGTTGCCGCCGGCCAGCGAAGTCACGACGCGCCCACGGCAGTTTGTCCGCGCGAACAAGGCCAGCCAGTTCCGTCGCAACTTCAACTCGCCGCCCATGCCGACGGTGCTCGAGAGCTTCGACGTCGATTTGACGCAATCGGGGGTCATGATTATCGATGCCGACGGCTCGGAATACCGTGGGACGGTGGATTGGGCGGCAGATCAGAACACGGAAGACGCCACATCGCAGGCTCGCGGGTTGGCGTTCGAGGCCAGAGGCGTGCACCGCACGACTGGAGAATCCGTTGTGTTTACAGGCTGGCTGATTCCCCAACGCGCGGGCTCGATCATCCTCTCGCCGATGGCTTCAAGTCCTTCGGAGGCGGCCGCGACCTCCCGGATGCCGCTGCTGGTGGAGGGGGTCCTGGCGATCGAGGGCAGCGTGCAATACGGCGCGCGGACGCGTCTTCAGGTGCATGCGGGCGCTGCGCGGCACGTCACGCCTGAGGAGGTAGCG
>DAOOQY010000282.1:0-5975 GCA_035389025.1 Verrucomicrobiota bacterium | reverse complement strand
AGTCCGCCCATGGTTTACAGCCGGGCGAACCGGGAGAAATTCGTATACCTCATCGAGGCGGTCTTCGAGGGTGGAATCGCAGCGCGGCTCCATCCCGGCCAACCCGTGGAAGTGGTTCTGCCCGTCCGCCGCCCATGAGCGTTGCGGCGGCCATTGACGTGCGGGGGATGACGAAGCGGTTCGGGCGTCTGACCGCCGTGGATCACATTGATCTCGAAGTGCGGGCGGGGGAAATCTGCGGTTTCCTGGGGCCGAACGGAAGCGGCAAGACCACGTTCATTCGCATGCTCTGCGGGTTGTTGCGTGCGGATGCCGGGAGCGGCACCTGCCTGGGCTACGATGTGATCCGGGAGAGCGAGCAGATCAAGCGCCGGGTTGGTTACATGACGCAGCGCTTCAGCTTTTACGAGGACCTGAGCATCGAGGAGAACCTCGATTTCGTCGCACGGATGTACGCGATTGCGGACCGGCGCAACGCGGTCTTGGCGAGCCTCGATCGTCTGGGGTTGGCCGGACGGCGGAGCCAACTCGCGGGCACTTTGTCGGGGGGGTGGAAGCAGCGCCTGGCGCTGGCTGCCTGCATGATCCACGAGCCGATGTTGCTCTTGCTGGACGAACCGACCGCGGGCGTGGACCCGAAGGCGCGGCGGGACTTCTGGGAGGAGATTCACCAACTGGCCGCGGCCGGGCTCACGTGTCTGATCGCCACGCACTACATGGATGAGGCCGAGCGTTGTCATCGGCTGGCCTACATTGGCTGCGGCAAGTTGCTCACGCAGGGCACCGTGGCCGAGGTGATCGCGCAGGCGAACCTGACCACGTGGGAGGTGACGGGGCCGCGGCTGATGGACTTGGCGCAGCGGCTTCGCTCCGTCCCCGGTGTGCGGCAGGCCGTGCCCTTCGGCAACGCGCTGCATGTGAGCGGCGACGACGCGGCGTTGCTCGATCGCAACACGCAGCCGTTTCGCGTTGCGCCCTACACGTGGCAGCCAGCCGAATCGAGTCTCGAGGACGTGTTCATCCATCTCATGGACCCGTCGTCGGACGACGCGCGGGCATGACACTCCCGGGGCGATTCTCGATGGCCCGGCTGGCCGCGATGCTCGTGAAGGAATTCACGCAGATGCGCCGCGATCGGCTGACGTTCGGCATGATGCTCGGCATTCCGCTGATGCAGCTCGTTCTGTTCGGGTTTGTCATCAACGCCGACCCGAAGCATTTGGCCACTGCGGTGGTGTTGGCCGACCGCGGCCCGCAGGCGCGGACCGTGCTGCACGCCATCCGCAACAGCGGGTACTTCGACTTCGTGCGGCTGCTCGAGAACGAGGCTGAGGCCGAGGAGGTTCTGCTGGGCGGCGAGGTGCAATTCGTGGTCAACATTCCGTCCGGCTTCAGCCGCAGTCTATTGCGCGGCGAGCGGCCGGCGCTGCTTGTCGAGGCGGATGCCACCGATCCGGCGGCGACCGGGAACGCCTTGAACACCCTGCGTGTGCTGGCGGACAACGCGCTCGAACACGATCTGAAGGGGCCGCTTGCCGCGTTGGGCGGGACGGACGGCCCGGTCGAGTTGCGCATTCACGCGCGGTACAACCCCGAGGCCATCACGCAGCACAACATCATCCCCGGCCTGATGGGCGTGATTCTGACCATGACGATGATCCTAATCACGGGTCTGGCCATCACACGCGAACGGGAGCGGGGCACCATGGAGAACCTGCTCTCGATGCCCACCCGTCCGTTGGAGGTTCTCATTGGCAAGATCATTCCCTACATACTGATTGGCTACATCCAGGTCGCGGCGATCCTCGCGGCGGGTTACTTCCTCTTTGGCGTGCCCATGGTCGGCAGCGTCTCTCTGTTGCTGATCGCCGCGTTCGTGTTCATCGTGGCCAACCTGGCGATGGGCATCACCTTCTCGACCATTGCCCGCAACCAGCTTCAGGCGATGCAGATGGCCTTCTTCGTGTTCCTGCCGTCCATCCTGCTCTCGGGGTTCATGTTCCCGTTTCGCGGCATGCCGGTCTGGGCCCAGTACCTGGGCGAAATCCTCCCCCTCACCCACTTTCTCCGGCTGGTTCGAGGCATCATGCTCAAGGGCATCGGAGTGGCCGAGGTGCTGCGGGAACTCTGGCCGATTGCGCTCTTCGGCGTCGTCGCCCTTGCGATTGCAGCCAAGCGCTATCGCCGAACGCTGGACTAGCCCGGATCGATTCCGGGCTGCGCGCTCAACCGGATCCGGGCTGGTGGGCAGAATCGCGCCCGGACAGGGAGTCAATGCTCGATTGTCAACTATTTAGATGCGACCCCATTGCCTTCGGGTCCGGCAGCGGACAATTTCCGTGCTCGCCTTTGGCGAAAGCGATGCTACAGTCGGGGCGTCACCAACAAACCAAAGGTTATGAGTATGTCGCCGCGCGTGATTTCGTTGCGATGCCGGGCGTTTACGCTGATCGAATTGCTGGTGGTGATTGCCATCATTGCCATTCTCGCGGGCATGTTGCTGCCGGCGCTGGCCAGGGCCAAGACCAAGGCCCACGGCATCCAGTGCATCAATAATCTGAGGCAACTCAAGCTTGCGTGGCTGGCGTACGCGCACGACAACGGCGACAGCGTCACGGCGCCGGGCAACAACCGCGACGAGCCAAACTCGTGGGTGGGCGGCTGGCTGGATTATCAGGGGAGCAACAGCGACAACACAAACACCCTTCTCCTCCTGACCGAGCGTTACAGCAAGATCGCGCCTTATCTCCAGAGTGCGGACGTCTTCAAGTGTCCTGCCGACAAAAGCTACGTCACCATCGGCGGGAGGCGGCATGACCGGGTGCGCAGCATGGGGATGAGCCAGGCGCTGGGCGGGCCGGGCGAATGGCTGCCCACGTCGCCGGGCATGCACGCGGAACAGAAGGAATACCGGACGTATTACAAGCTGAGCGAAATCACCCAACCCGGCCCCTCGATGCTCTACGTCCTGCTCGACGAACATCCCGACAGCATCAACGCGGGCGGGTTCGCCAACAAGATGGTGGTCAATCCCTCGAGCGCCTACATCATCGACTACCCCGCCAGCTACCACAACGGGGCGGCCGGCATTTCGTTCGCCGATGGTCATGCGGAGATTCGGAAGTGGAAGGATTCGCGAACGATCAAGCCGATCGCCTACCGCGACGGGGCGTTGCCGCTCAACGTGGCCTCGCCCAACAACCAGGACATGGTGTGGCTCTCCGAGCGCACCTCGGTGAAGCGGTAAAGCCTAACCAAAGAGATTTGAAATTTCAGATTTGAGATTTCAAATTCTGAGAGACTTCTTGTCCAGATTTGCGCAAGAAGGGTCTGTCCGGAGGTTCCATAGAGCTTCGCGGAGTCTCACATCCGGGCCGTCGATGCCTTGCCAGGAGGCGCTGCTTCTTTGCGCGACGCAGGAGCGGAAAGAATTCACTTTGAAATTCCAGGCCCGGACCGCACCATGCGCCCCCGTTTGCGATTCGGTCGAGCCGATACTCCACACCGGGTTTGGCGCAGGGCACGATCCGCGGCACGGGGCCAAGCGGGGTTGGGATGCCCGAGTGATGGGCTTCGAGACCCGTTGCCTCAACCTGGGGATCAGTGCCTGAGACATCCGGGCCAGCCCGCATGTCTCATGGATTTGTGACCACCGCGAAACGGAAGACTCCAAAACGTGGACCGCCGCGGGCTGGAAGAGCAAGACCGCGCCGGGTCCGAGATCTAGAGAAATGCGACGCACTGTGGCCATGGCAGAACACCGTAAAGACCGACACGAGGCTCTTGGCTCCATTCTGGGCGTGGCTTTGCCACAGCCCGGAAATCCGGGTCCTCGCCCAGGCATGAGGTTTCGGGCCACGGGGTCGCGCTGTTGTTCATGAAACGCACACATCACTGCAACGAATTGCGCCCGAACCACATCGGGCAAACCGTATCCCTCTCGGGCTGGGTCCATTCCCGTCGCGACCTCGGCGGCGTCATCTTCATCGACGTGCGCGACCGCGAGGGTCGCACGCAGGCGGTGTTTGATCCTTCGGATTTGCCGGCGGACGTCTTTGAGAGGGCGGCCGCGCTGCGCAGCGAGAGCGTGATCCGAGTTGTCGGCGCGGTGCGGCAGCGGCCGGATGGCACGATCAATCCGAAGATTCCCACGGGCGAAGTCGAGGTTCTGGTCCAGGAACTCGAGGTTTTGAACCTGGCCGATCCCCTGCCCTTCCAGATCGACGATCCCGAGTCGGCCTCGAAGGTCAACGAGGAACTGCGGTTGAAGTACCGCTATCTGGACCTGCGCCGCGGCGACATGGCGCGCAACCTGCGTTTGCGGCACGCGGTGGCGACCGCGACGCGGGCCTATTTTGACGAGCACGGCTTTCTCGAGATCGAGACGCCGATGCTCTTCAAGTCGACGCCCGAGGGGGCGCGCGAGTTCCTGGTGCCGTGCCGGACCAATCCCGGGCTGTTTTATGCCCTTCCGCAATCCCCGCAGCAGTTCAAACAGATCCTGATGGTCGCGGGCATCGAGCGGTATTTCCAACTTGCCAAGTGTTTTCGGGACGAGGATTTGCGGGCGGATCGGCAGCCGGAGTTCACGCAGATCGACATCGAGATGTCGTTCATCGATCGGGAGGACATTTACGCCACAATCGAGGGTCTGTTGAGTCGCATCTGGAAGAGGGCTCTGAATCGCGATCTGGCCACGCCGTTTCGGCGCATGCCCTTCCGCGAGGCGCTCGACCGCTTCGGCAGCGACAAACCGGATTTGCGATTCGGGCTCGAGCTCGAGGATTTCACCGAGGCGTTTCGCGGCAGCGAGTTCAAGGTGTTTGCGGGTGCCGTCAAGGCCGGAGGCGTGGTCAAGGCCATCAACGCCAAGGGACTTGCCGGGGTGACCCAGGGGCAGATGGAGGCCATGACGCAGATCGCCAAGGACGGCGGCGCCAAAGGACTCGCCTTCATCAAGGTCGAGAACGGCGAATGGAAGGCGCCGATGGTCAAGTTCTTCACCGACGCCGAGAAGGCCTTGCTGCGCCAGAAACTCGATATCGAGGAAGGCGACCTGATTCTGTTTGCGGCGGGCGAATGGCTGATGGCGTGCGAGATACTCGGTCGCATCCGCCTTTACGCCGCCACCGTGCTCGAAGCGCAAGGCAAACTGACGATCCCGTCCGATCGCTTCGAGTTCCTCTGGGTTGTCGACTTCCCGCTGCTCAGTTTCGACAAGGACCAGAACCGCTGGTATTCGAGCCATCATCCCTTCACGGCGCCCGTGGCGGAGGACATCCCATTCCTGACCACCGACCCCAGGAAGGTCCGCGGCCAGCACTACGACGTGGTGGTCAATGGGGTCGAGTTGGGCGGCGGGTCCATCCGTATTCACCAACCCGCCGTCCAGAAAGTGGTGTTCGAGGACGTGCTCCAAATCCCGCCCGAGATCGCCCAGGCGCGCTTCGGATACATGCTCGAAGCGTTCCGATACGGCGCACCGCCGCACGGAGGCATCGCGCTCGGGTTCGACCGTCTCGTCGCCATGCTATGCGGCACACCGAGCATCCGCGATGTCATCGCTTTCCCGAAGACGGCGAAAGGGACTTGTCTCATGACCGACTCGCCCGGAACGGCCGACCTGAAGCAACTGCGGGACCTTTACCTCGAACTCAAGATCCCATCGAAAGAGTAGCATGCCTCGCCCCGGCACAGAACGACGAGGGCCGATCCCGCGACTGCGGGAGAGGCCCCAACAAGTGGCGGCCTGGAGCGTCAATCGAGCGGGCACTCAGTACGCAGGGTTGGTCACACCAGCGGCGCCGCGAATGAACGGGAGCCAGACCAGCGCCAGGAGCCGCACGTTGATGTTCGCGCGGGTGGGGCTCAGTTCGATCGTCTCGAGCGTCTCGGCCGGGAAATCTTCGGTTTTGGCCATCTTCTCAGCCTCGAACTGCGATTCGAGGTCCTCCAACTGCTGCTGCACAGCCGCC
>DAOOQY010000281.1:0-5989 GCA_035389025.1 Verrucomicrobiota bacterium | reverse complement strand
GGCGAGATACGCGCTGCTCCATGTGCCGTCGTTGTCGGTGTCAATCATCTCGGCTGATGCCATGTCCCCGGGCTTGTTCAGGCGCAGCTCCGCGCATAACCCGTAGCGGATGTGCCGCTGCCGAATCTTGTCGTCGTAGTACCGTGCCTTGTCGGCCAGCGTGATCTGCGGAAACTCGATCTTGCCCAAGCCGCCCTTGGTGAGGACATACAGGTCGCCCTGCGGGTCGGTCTGCAGGTCGAGGACGTGATCGTCCGGCAGCCACCGCTTCGAGGCATAGTATTTGAAGCGTCCCGGCTCCGTCTGGCAAAACGCGCCCTGTGTTGTGCCGACCCACAATGCGCCGGGCAACGGATGCAACGCGGTGACGTGCGTGGACGGCAGGCGCTCTTGCGGCGGGACAAGGTGTTTCCCGCTTTGCAGATCGAGCACGTAGTAGCCGCGGGTGGTGCCCACAACCAGTTCCGCGCCCCTGAAACCCAGCACCGTCAAATCCTTGCCCCGATGGAAGAGATCGACCTGCGGTCCGGTCATGCGGTAGATGGTGTCGTTGGCCAGGATGAAGAACTGGACGCCCCACGCGTAAACCCGTTCCGTTTGCCGAGTGACCTGAAAGGGCAGATTCGTCCACGACGCCCCGGCCACCAGGAGCAGATTCGTGGGCGCGGCCAGGAGCGCCACGCCCTCGGCGTTGACCGCCACACTGCGATAGACGCCTGTGGGCAGAGCCACGTGGTACTGCCCCGCCAAATCGTTCGAGAGCAGTCTGTCCTCGAACAGGTAGAAGACATGGCCGCCTTCGCTCGCCAGATCGAGCGGCACTCTGCCAGCCAGCGGGCGAAAGCTCTGGTCCAACGCCACACGATCCCCAAACACGCGCCCGACACCCTTGTCCGTCAACACGTAGGCAATCCCATCCCGCTGCACCGCCAGACGACGGCACTCTGCGCCGTCGAGTGCGGGCGCCTGCGCCAAACGCACCGCCATGGCCTGGTGAAATGGCGCATCAGGCAGGGCCGCGGCCGTGGCCGGAAGGGCCGCGAGCAGGAGAGCCGAAAGAGAGGATGCGAAACGTGGAGGTTTCATGGCTGCGACATCGTCAGTTCAAGGACCCCGCCACAAAGGCGATCAGACCGACAATCATGAGACCGATCGCCACCCACCAGACCCAACCGCGTCGCCCCGACAGCCGTTGGTCCGCGCTGAACTCGCGCGCGACAAAGTCGTCATAGTCGAACTCCTGGTCCGGCAAATCCAGCGCGTCGTAGCGGGCCTGATCCGACCATCCCGTCCGTTCGTCGGATCCACACTCAGGACAGGCCGCGGCTCCCTCTGGAACCTCGGTCCCGCAATGCGGACAGATGCCGGGTGTCGACGAACCGGAATTCATGCGTTCACGATCGGGTGCTTAATGTCCAGGGCTTCCAATGAAGCTCGGCCTCAGAGGATGCCTGGGCCAACATGTCACTCCAAGCGTTGAATGTCGAGCGACGCGCGCCTCAGACCGTATTCGATCCTGAACTTCATGAACAGTCCCCACGCCTTCACTTGCAGACGTGTCTCTGCCCGGTTCGCAAGGCGGTCCACACACCAGCCCACTCGAGCCGAGAGGCATCAATCGAGAATTCAGCGACTGCGAGGCGATGGACGGCCCTTCTGTGCGGCCGGAAACTCCGTTTGCCGCGGAGAATGGCGTCGGGAAGCTGACAGCCCAATCGACAGGCGCCAAATGCCGGCCCGGGGAAGAGAGCGCGGCGCACTCCCACTCGCAGGTTTGCTCGTGTCTGGTCCCGCGATCAGGCAGGGACAATTTCGCTTTTCATCCCACGTATCTGCGCGCCACGAGGCAGGCATTGTGGCCGCCAAAGCCGAAGGAGTTGTTGACGATGGCGTCGACCGCCATCTCCCGCGCCACGTGAGGAACCAGATCGAGGTCACAGGCCGGGTCGGGATGATCGAGGTTGAGTGTAGGGGGCACAACGCCCGTCTGGATCGCCTTCGAGCAGACGGCCATTTCGACCGCGCCGGCCGCTCCAAGCATGTGGCCGGTGGCGCCCTTGGTGGAACTGACGGCCAACCGCCGGGCATGCGCGCCGAAGACGGTCTGGATGGCCTGGGCCTCGCAGATGTCGCCCTGGGGGGTGGCCGTGCCGTGGGCGTTGATGTAACGAATCTCCTCGGGCGCCATCCCCGCCGAGCGCAGCGCCATCCGCATGCACCGGGCAGCCCCTTCACCCTCGGGCGAGGGGACGGTCATGTGATGGGCGTCGGCCGTGTTGCCGTAGCCCATCACCTCGCAGTATATCCGCGCGCCGCGTCGACGCGCATGTTCGAGGTCCTCGAGCACCACCACGCCCGCGCCTTCTCCCATGACGAAGCCGTCCCGGTCCGCGTCGAACGGACGCGCGGCGCGTTTGGGCTCTGCGTTGCGGGTGCTCATCGCCCGCATGGCGCAGAAGCCGCCGATGCCCAGCGGCGTAATGGTGGCCTCGCTGCCCCCGGCGAACATCACATCGGCGTCCCCCATCTTGAGGGTGCGCCAGGCCTCGCCGATGGCATGCGAGGAGGTTGCGCATGCGGAGCAGGTCGCCAGATTGGGGCCGCGCAGGCCGTGAAACATCGAGAAGAGGCCCGACGCCATGTTCAGAATGAGCATTGGGATCATGAAGGGCGAGAGGCGGCCCGGCCCCTTGCTCAGCAGAATTTTGTGCTGTTCTTCAGTGGTGTGCAGGCCGCCAATCCCCGAGCCGAGGAAGGCGCCAATGGCATCGCGATTACACCGATCGAGATCAAGCCCCGAGTCGAGCAGGGCCTCCTTGGCCGCGACCAGGGCGAATTTCATATAGCGATCCGTGCGCCGCTCGTCTTTGGCCGAGGGGAAAGCGCCGGTGGCATTGAGATCGCGCACCTCGGCGGCGATCTGGCAGTCGAACTGCGTCGGGTCGAACAGCGAGATGCGGTCGATGCCGCACTGGCCGGCGAGGAGATTGGTCCAGAAGGTGTCAACCGAGTGGCCCAGACACGACACAACCCCCAGGCCGGTGATCACCACGCGTCGTTCGGTATGCGAGATCGCCATAAACAGAAAGGGCAGCTCGCGCTTGAATCCGGCGGGGCTGCCCAGTTCAATCCGCAGGCTCTTACTTCTGCTGCAGGTCTTCGATGTACTTGATCACATCGCCCACGCTTTGCAGCTTCTCGGCCTCTTCGTCGGGAATCTCCTGTCCGAACTCCTCTTCCAAAGCCATCACCAACTCGACGGTGTCGAGTGAATCGGCCCCGAGATCCTCGATGAACTTCGCCTCAGGGACAACTTGATCGACAGTGACACCCAACTGCTCGACGATAATCTCTTTAACCCTCTGCTCGATGGATTGTTCAGCCATGCGTCTCTCCAATTTCGTTTTCCGGTTGCGGTTGTGTCTATGCGACGTCCTCCGGAGCGTCAAGTCCCGATTGGCGAATTTTTTGCCTCGGCTGCGGCGTCCGATGCGGCCGCTCGAACCCGTGGACTGTCGGGTGATCCGACACGTGCCCACCGCGGAGGAACAGCAGCATCGCGACCCCGGCTTCGCCACCCCGTGACAAACGCTCCGATCAAAAATCGTCCGGGCTAGGCCCGGGGCGGCAGTTTCTTCTCAACAGGGCTCTTCTCGAGGGTGACATACTTCGGCAGCCCGCCTTCCATTGGCACCTTCACCTCACCCTCGACCAACGGCCGCGCATACTCGACAAACTTCTCATTGGGCATGAAACCGTCCTCACTCACCCAATCGCGCGGCACAAAATGCTCGACATTCGCCACCTCGGCCAGCGGATGCAGCCCGGTGCTCCAGGCCACGGTCCCGTCTCCACGGGGGCTGCGGACGATCTTGACCATGAAGCCGCTCTGCCCCTCGACAGCCGCTCGCACCGCCGCCTCGCCGCAGGCAAAGGCATTGTCGATGTCGGTCAGACTTGCGGAGTGCCCCGCGGCGCGCTGGGCGTATCCCAGGATCACAGTGCGTGTCTTGGTGTTCAACCTGCCCTGCACATGCTCCTTGAGCTTCTCGGCCGCGCCGGCCAGGACCGGGTGCCCGAAGGCATCCAGACGGGTCACGTCGGCGCCGATTTCCTTGCCCTCCTGATCCTTGATGCCCTCGCCGACCACCATCACGCAGTAGCGGTAGGCCTCGACCACCTCTTTGATCTTGGCCATCACCGCCTCCATGTCGTAGCGAATCTCCGGCAACAGGACAATGTGCGGCGCGGCGGCCGGGTTCCCCCGCTTGGCCAGCACCGTCCCGCCCGCAATCCATCCTGCCGACCGGCCCATCACCTCGATGATGCAGCACGATCCGTCATCGGTCGCCATGCTCCCGACATCGATGCCGACTTCCATCACGACAGTGGCGTCATGCTTGACAACGGACCCGTACCCGGGACAACTGTCCGTGAAGGGAAGGTCGTTGTCGATCGTCTTGGGCACGCCGATCACGCGCAAATCGTAGCCGCGCCTGAGGGCGTCCTCGTGGATTTTGTGGGACGTGTCCTGGGAATCGTTGCCCCCGGCGTAGAAGAAGTACCGGATGTTGTGGGCCTGAAAGACCTCGAACAGACGGTCCATATCCTTGGCCGCCTGGGCCGGCTTGCGCTTGAAGTCGACCTTGTAGCGGCATGTGCCCAGGGCGGCCGCCGGCGTGTGCTTCAATCCCTCGATCGTCTTCGATTTCTCGTCGTTCAGGTCAACCAGATTCTCCTGGAGAATGCCCAGAATTCCGTTGAGTCCCCCGTAGATTTCCTCGATGCATTCGTGCTTCCCAGCCTCGCGGATCACTCCCGCCAGGCTGGCGTTTATCGCACAGGTCGGCCCGCCCGACTGAGCGACCAGCAGATTCCCAACAAGTTCAGCCATAATCGTTTTCGTCTCCACTCCGCCTTCTCCATCGCCTGGCGGATCGGCACCAAGTCCATTTAAATTGGGCCAGACACTGCCAACCGGCCTGAGCGATGTCAAAGCGGAACTACGCCCGCCAAGCGGAACCACGCCCCGCGCGTCCTTTTGCCCTTGAGGCTGCCCCGCCCCTTTGTTACACCCTGCGCAGACTCGGGCGCCGCCCCCCCGCTCCAAGCGGGGGGCTATGCCCCGATCGCGATTCACAGAGCACACGAGATTAGACTGTCACCGATGAGATACCCCCTGAACCGGAATTGCCGGTCTTTCCTCACTGTGTTTGGGCTGTTCTGGTTCGGCGTGTGCCATCCCCACTTCGGGCGGGCCGAGGAACTGCGCGCGTTCTGGGTGGACACCTTCCACGCCGCCCTGCGCAACGCCGCTGAAGTCACGCAGCTCGTGTCAGACGCCCGGGCCGGCAATTTCAACGCCGTGATTGTCGAGGTGCGCAAGCGGGGCGACGCCTACTACAACAGCCGGTTCGAACCCAAGGCCTCGGACGTGGCTTCCGGTTTCGATCCGCTGGCCGAACTTTTGCTCCAAGCCCATAATACCAGCGTCGGGCCGCGGCTGGAAGTCCACGCCTGGATCGTCACCTACAACATCTGGAACAAGGAGACCACCCTTCCCCCCCAGGCCGATCACCCATTCCGACTGCACCCGGACTGGCTGACACGATCCTCGACCGGCGCCTCCTGGGACGGTTCGAACTACGCATTCGATCCAGGCCATCCCGATGTCCAGGAACATACCTTCCAGGTCGCCCTCGACCTCATAAGCCGGTACGACATCGACGGCTTTCAATTCGATTACATCCGTTACGCCGGCAACACCTGGGGCTACAACGACGTCGCCGTCGCCCGATTCAACCGGGAGACCGGCAGCACCGGCAAACCGGCCCCGGACGATTCCGCCTGGCTGCAGTGGCGTCGGGACCAGGTCACCAGCCTGGTCCGGCGCGTTTACCTCGAGGCCATGGCGGTCAAACCGAACCTCAAGATCTCGGCGGCGACGATCACCTGGACCCCAAGCGCCATCTCCTACGCCCAATGGCTT
>DAOOQY010000280.1:0-5993 GCA_035389025.1 Verrucomicrobiota bacterium | reverse complement strand
GCCCCCGGCGCATGCCCCGCCATCCGCTCGAGCCGCTGGGTGCGCACAATCCCGTTGTGCGCCATAAACACCGGCACCGTCGTCATGGCCGGGCTCGGAGCAATCGGGGCCGGCTCGAGCTTGACCTCTGCAGCCCGGTAGATCGCGTCCACCATACCCCGCGTTGGAAGGATGCAGCCGAGTTGGTCCGCCAACCGCTGTGCGCTCATGGGCGTCAGCGGCATGAGCAGCGCGTCGTCGTCCGAGCCCACGCACACATAATCCGGCGTCACAAAGAACGTCCCGATGTTCGTCCTCCCTTCCGCCACGTTCGTCACGCTGACCGGACACAACCGCCGCATGAACTCAGGCACATTGCCCGACAACACCTCGCCCAGAATAACCTGCTCACGCCCCGCAAGCGCCAACGACTCGATCCGGCTGCCAAGCGCGTTTCCAGAAAGGGCATCGGCGGCCCGTTCCGGCAAGCGCAGCGTCTGCCCGCGCACAAGCGCGGAAACACAAAAGGCGATCGCGACCAATCCAATCGACATCGATCGCCACCCGCCCGGCCAGCGCGTCGCCCCGCGGCTCGCTTTGGTCATACCGATGCGCTTCTACCGCCAAACACCGAGGCTGTCAGCACCCGTGTTCAGAGTAACAATAAGTCATTCGTCGCTCGCCGCAGGACGCAACGCCATCCGCGTTGTAGGAACTGCGGACCTTGGGGGCGCTGGCGACGTGGACAAAACCGAGCGAGCGCGCCTCTTCTCCCAAAGCGGCAAACCGTTCCGGCGGCACGTACTCGACAACAGGCAGATGCTCCCTGGTCGGCTGCAGGTACTGTCCAAGGGTCAGAATGTCGCATCCGACCGCCCGCAGGTCGCGCAGCGCTTCGCCGATCTCGGCTTCGGTCTCGCCCAGGCCGAGCATCAGGCCTGACTTGGTGAAGAGTCCTGGATTGCCATGCGTCTTGGCCCGGCGAAGAACGCTGAGCGAGCGGTCGTACGTGGCTCGAGACCGCACCCCGGGAGTCAGGCGGCGCACGGTTTCGAGGTTGTGGTTGAAGACGTCGGGTCGCGCGGCCAAAACAGCGCCGATCGCATCGCTCGAGTCGTTGAAATCGGGAGTCAGCACCTCGATCGTCAGATCGGGCTTCGCGGCGCGAAGACCGGCGATGGTGGCCGCGAAGTGGGCCGCCCCGCCGTCGGGAAGATCGTCGCGCGCCACCGACGTGATGACAACGTGTTTAAGCCCCAGGCGGCGGGCGGCTTCGGCCACACGCGCCGGCTCCTCCCGATCGAGCGGGAGAGGCTTGGCGGTCGACACCGCGCAGAACCGGCAGGCCCGCGTGCAGCGGTCTCCGCCAATCATGAACGTGGCGGTGCCCCGGCTCCAGCATTCCCACTGGTTAGGGCATCGGGCGCTCTCGCACACCGTGTGCAGACGCAGGTCATCGAGAAAACGCCGCGTCGCCGTGTAGCTCCGGGCCACGGGCAACGGGCATCGCAACCATGCAGGCAAACGAGGTCGTGATTGGGTTTCCATCAAGAACGCAAAGCCCATCCTGTCCCGGCTTGGGGCCGGATTCAATGCTCAAACCAGCCGCCTCGGCAGGCACTCTCTCCAGCCACCACAACCGCCATCCGTCAGAAACCCAAAAGGAATAGCCGTGTCTTGACTCCGTCGATTCGTCGACGCAGCACGAAAACTTGACTTGTCTCCACGCAGTGTCATCGGTCAAGAATCCCTGGAACGGTGGACGTCCGATCAGTGGAACATGACATCTCGCGACCGCGTGCTGGGCGCCTTGCGCCGCCAACCCATTGACCGTGTGCCCCGCCTGCTCTATGAGGAGGTCATCGGGTACACCCCCCCGATCGACCGATTATTGCGGACGCGATGCGCGCCCCGGTCGCCGCTCGAGACCTTCGACATGGACATCACGCGGGTCACATTCGCCCCCACTGCCCTGCCCCGATCCCGTTTCACCGACTGGCTCGGAGCCGCCGCACCGGAGGCGCTCGGCCGCGGAGAGGTCGATGAATGGGGCGTCTGGCGCCGGGGCGGGGATTTCCACCATTTTGTCCAGATCGAATCGCCGCTGTGCGGCACTCTGGACGTCCATCGCCTCGACGATTATCCCTGGCCCGACCTCGACCAGCCGCACCGGTTCTCTGACGTACCGCGGCAGGCAGCCGATCTCCATGCGCGGGGGCTGGCTGTGGCGGCGTATGCGGGGTCCGTGTTCGAGCGCGCCTGGTCGTTGCGGGGCTTCACGGAACTCATGATGGACCTCGTGACGGCGCCGCATCTGGCGCATCGCCTGCTCGATCGCACCGCGGCGTACCAGCGTTGCGCCGCCGCCCAATTCGCGCGCGCGGGTGCGGATATCATCATCACCGGCGACGATGTGGCGGGGCAACAGGGTCTGCTGCTCGGGCCCGAGACCTGGCGCGAGTTCCTCAAGCCGCGCCTGGCGGCCACAATCGCCGCGGCCAAACGCGTCAATCCGGATGCGTTTGTCTTCTATCACTCCGACGGCAACGTCACTCCGCTGATTCCGGAGCTGATCGAGATTGGGGTGGACATTCTGAACCCCATTCAACCCGAGTGCATGAATCCGGCGGCGGTGAAAAGGGCCTTCGGGGATCGACTGGCTCTCTGGGGGTCGGTGAGCGTCCAACGGACGATGCCGTTCGGCACACCGGAGCAAGTGCGCGCCGAGGTGCGCGAGCGCATCCGAACTCTCGGCGCCGGCGGCGGCTTCATCCTCTCTCCCGCGCACGTTCTCAGCCCCGAGGTGCCGTGGGAGAACATCGTTGCCTTCTTCGATGCGGCGGACGGAACGCCGTAGAAGCCGGCCGCGGACGACTGCGGCGGCTTACCCTGCTCTTCGGAGACGATGATCGGTCAGGTCCCACTCAGAGCGGTGCTGAAGCACCGCAGTCCACACGCTTCGCGTTGTCGAGAACGTCCGCGTCCTAGCCCGGATGTTTCACAAAGCTCCGCGGAGTCTGACATCCGGGCTCTGGCAAAACCGCGCCTAACCCGCATAGCAGTCCGCTTGCGAAGTCCCACCACCCTGTGCGCAGACGGGGTGGAATATGCGGGCTAGTGTGGTGTCTCAGTTCAGCCAGACTCATCCCAGGCGCCGGAGCGGAGGTACTCCTTGAGACGCTGCTTGAGCGTCTCGCGTCCGCGATGAATGAGCGATTTCGTGGCGGACAGGGAACAATTGAGCACTTCGGCGATCTCCTCGTAAGAGAGTTGCTGATCACGGCAGAGGAGGATGGCGATCCGCTGGTTCTCGGGGAGATCGCGCAAGGCCGCTTCGAGCTTGGCAGTCAACTCCCCGTGCAGACACGACTCGTCGGGTCTGCCGTGACGGTCATCGGCAAACTGACGCCGCGGCTCGTCCGAGCGGTCCGGATGCGACTGATCGAGCGACTCGGTCGGGTGCCGCGTCCGGCGGCGGATTTCGTTCAAGCTCAGGTTGCGGGCGATGGTGTAAAGCCAGGTGGTGAATCGCGCGGATGCCCGATAGCGATGGGCGGAGCGATAGACCTGGATGAACACGTTCTGGGCGAGGTCCTCGGCCTCCGCGGGATCGGGCAAGGTGCGGTAGACCAGGTTCAGCACGGACTGTTTGTGCTTCTCGACAAGCTGTTCGAAAGCCTCGCGATCGCCGCGCTTCACGCGCAGCATCAACGCGGCGTCCGGATCGGGTTGCACAGCCATCGCGCCGGACTCTACCAACCCGGGGGAGGGCGCGTCCAGCGAGCCGAAGCCATCGGACGCGGACCGTCTGCGGGCAGGAAGCAGCGCAGGCACGCCTTGCCTGAGGAGGGGCGACGTCCCCGTCGCCCGCAAACACCATCGGCGACTGCCATCCTCGTCGCCCGCTCGAGTTTGGACATTCTCGAGCTTGTCGATGTGGTTGCAGGACCCTCATCGCGCATTTCATCGCGCACTTCATCGCACACTTCATCGTTCCGCAGGCCATGTTCGATCAGCCCGCGCCCAAACAACGCAGCATCGATGCAATTGGCTCCAGGAGGAGCCATGGCGCACGCTTTCTGTTGGGGATCAAGCTCATTCGTGCTTGTGCTGACGCTCGGCCGGACGCTTCATCGTGGGCGCGCAAACTCGGTCGGCTGGCACGCGGCACGAATCCGGAGTGGGCCTCCGCCGAACGCCGTTTCGAATGCACGAACTCGATTTGACCTTGGCCACGCCGGCCGAAAACCTCGCCTGCGACGAGGTGCTGCTTGACGCCTGTAACCAGGGCGGCCCGGAAGTGCTGCGCTTCTGGGAAGCGGCGGATCGCTTTGTCGTTCTCGGGTACTCGAACCGATTCCTGACGGAGGTCGACCCGACCGCCTGCCAGCGATGGCGCGTCCCCGTGTTGCGTCGGATCAGCGGCGGCGGCGCGGTGGTGCAAATGCCGGGCTGCCTGAACTACGCGCTGGTCCTGCGCCTCGATGGAGACGCCCGGCGACAGACGATCGGGGCAACGAATCAATTCGTCCTGGGCCGCATCGCAAAGGTGTTGCAGCCGTTGGTCGGAGCTGATGTGCGGGTCGACGGCGACACGGACCTTGCCCTGGGGTCGCGCAAGTTTGCGGGCAACGCGCAACGACGGCTCGCACAAGCCCTGCTCTTCCACGGCTGCATCCTCCTGAAAGCGGACATCGACTGGATGGAGCGGTTGCTCCCGCTTCCTTCGCGTCAACCGGCGTACCGAGCCGGGCGCCGGCATCACGATTTCGTGACCAACCTCGGACTGGCGCCGGGCGTGGTGAAAGCGGCCTTGAGGTCCGCGTGGGGGGCCGTGACGCCGCTGGTCGAGTGGCCCCCAATCCAGGTCGAGCCCCTGGTCAGAACAAAGTACACCGACGGTTCCTGGATTCGAAAGTTCTGACGCGCTCAACGGAAGAACGACCCCACGAAGCCGGCGATCGAGAAGAGCGAGCGGGGGTCCTCCTCTTCCTGCAAGACTCCGGTCAGCCGGCCCGCCAGCCAAGGGCTCTTCTGGAGTCGCCAAGCCGCGAGGTCCATCAAACGCGGGCACTCCAGGAGCCGGTGCGCGGCCAAGTAAGCGCGGTACCGGGGTTCGAGTCGAAGCACGCCCGGCGCGTAGGAGTCGAGGCCCTCTGCCTCGCCCCCCAGGAAGGCGTGGACCGCTTCGGCCGCGAGAAGACCGGTCGCCATGGCCTTGCCGATGCCTTCGCCGGTGAAGGGAAAGGTCGACCCAGTCGCCTCCCCCGCACCCAGGCACAGTCGCCCGGGCCGCAACGCGGGCCGGTCCAAGCCGCAACGCAAGGGGGCTGAGCGCAGCGGACTCACAATCTGACCGGTCGCCATCAAGGCCCGGGCCTCGGAGAACACGGTCGTGAAACGTTCGAAGAGGCCGCGGTGGTCGAACCTTGGTTGCGAACGAAACACGCTGCCGACGCCGACATTGAACAGGCCGTTGCCCATGGGAAAGACCCAGGCATAGGCCGGCCCGAGGCCGCGGTCATAGGTCACCACAAGCCGATCGAGCGGATGGCTCGACTGCACATAACAGCGCGAGGCGACGGCGGTGGGAGCCGGCGCAATCGCGGGCTGCAACGATCGCAGGAGGCGCGTGTCCGCCCCAGTCGCAAGGATGCAGGCCCGCGCCCGGAGCGTGGGGCCGGATTGGAGTTGGACGTGGACGCCCTCCGCATCTTCGTGGACCGAGGCGGCGGCGGCCACGATCGGCTCGGTCCCGAACTGGATCGCCGCGCGGTGCAGCAGGGCATCGAACACCTCGCGGCGCACGGTGAGGAACTCGCCGCTCACGCGCACCTCATAACCGCCGGGGCTGAACACCGAGAGCAGACGCGATGGGTGTCCCGCGTCCAGGACCGCGTCGGCCAGCCCCAAACCGCGCAGAATCTCGAGGGCGTCCGGCAACAGGGCATCCCCACAGACCTTCTGGCGCGGCTGGCGCGTGGCCTTGGTTGACCGGCACGCGTTCCCGCGCC
>DAOOQY010000279.1:0-5997 GCA_035389025.1 Verrucomicrobiota bacterium | reverse complement strand
CACACCCGCCGAGTTCGCCGCCCTCGCACAGCGCGACTTGAGCGAGACGGCGTGCATCGTATTTGATGTCCTGCGCGCCACCAGTTCGATGGTCACCGCGCTGGCCCACGGGGCCCAAGCCGTCGTGCCGGTCGCCACAATCCCGGACGCCCTGGCGTGGAGGGGACGCGACCCGGATGTCCTCCTGGCAGGCGAACGCAACGGCCTGAGAATCCGGGCCGTCCTCACCGGCGGAGTCGAGTTCGATCTGGGCAACTCGCCGCGCGAGTTCGGGCCGGAGCGGGTGCGGGGACGCACGATCGTGATGACCACGACGAACGGCACGCGCGCCTTGGAGGCGTGCCGCCCGGCTGCGCACGTGTGGGTGGGAGCATTCCTCAACCTCACTGCCGTTGTCGAAGCCCTGCGCCGCGTCCAGCCGCGCCACCTGCTGGTGGTGTGCAGCGGGACGATCGAGCAGGCCGCTTTTGAGGACGCGCTGGCCGCCGGCGCGCTGTGCGAGGCCGTCTGGGAACTCTACAGGGAAGGCGAAGTGGCCGATTCCGTGCAACTCGCTCTCGAAGCCTGGCGCAGGCACGCCAATGACCTCGCCGCCGGATTGGGCTCGGGCCGCAATGGACGCCGCCTGCTGGCTCGACCCGAATTGCGCGATGACGTCAGCTTCTGCGCCATGCGCGATCGCTACGCCTTCGCCCCCACGCTCGATGCCAACGCCATCGTGCGCTGGCTCAAGTGAAACCGCACGCGGTCCAGACGCGTGCGCATTCAACTGCTGAATGTCAACGCCTGCACGACCCTCCCGTCTTTTCGCTTTGAACTTTTGCCCCGCCCATTAGTCTGGATGCATCATGGCTCATGAACCGGAGAACCCGCTGGACGCATTGTGGACCGAGCACAGCCGGGTTTTTCACGACTTCGACGATCTGACGCTGGCGCGGTGGATGGCGCAAACCCTGGGGCAACTCCAGGGACGCGGCTGGCGGCTGTCCCACCCTCTTGTGGCGGCGTACCGACTCGCGGCGCATGTGGGACACGACCGGCAGATTTGGCTCAAACGGCTGGTGATGTCTCCCGCCACCTATCCCGACGCGCCCTGTTGCCGCGCGCCACTCGTGCCGATGCTGAGCCGTGACGTCCTCGAATCCGGCCTGGTCTGCCTGCACTGCAACAGCACGGCCGTGCCGTTCGACGACCTCCCCGAGGACCTGCGGCCCCTGATCCGCGGCTGGGCCGAGGAATACGCGCCCGTCCATGCCGTCGCGCATTGGGACGACGAAGAGCGAAAGCGCGCGGGGGATTACGATGCGGCGCTCGATGACGCCGCGGCCAAGGCGGAGACATTGCTGGCATTCGCCGGCCACCAACTGGTCCCCAAACTGCTCGAAGTCTATCCCGCAGTCGCCTGGGAGGATCAGGACGAGTGCCTCGACGTCCGCGCCGAGGATGTGAAACTGTAGCATTGCGCGTTGTCGTTGCCATCACGGGCGCCTCGGGCGCGGTCTACGCCCAGCGGCTCTTGGACTGCCTGGACGTCCGCCAGCATCAGGTGCATCTGCTCCTCAGCCGCTACGCCGCCGAAGTCGTCGCCGAGGAGTTGCCCGATGGCCTGCGCATCGCCCAAGGGGTGCTCTCTCACGCGCTCGATGACATGAACGCCCCCTTCGCCAGCGGGTCGAACGCCCCCGACGCCATGGTCGTCATTCCATGCAGCATGGGCACCCTCGGGCGCATCGCGCATGGACTCAGCGGCGATCTGCTGCTGCGGACGGCCGATGTGGTGCTCAAAGAACGCCGCAAGCTCATCCTCGTCCCCCGCGAAACGCCCCTGAACCTCGTCCAAATCAAGAACCTCGAACTGCTGGCCTTGGCCGGCGCCATCCTCCTGCCCGCAAACCCGTCGTTCTACAACCGGCCCAAGACCGCCCGGGACGTGGCCGACACAGTGGTCGCGCGCGTGCTCGATCACCTGGGCATTGCCCACCAAC
Source organism: Verrucomicrobiota bacterium (assembly GCA_035389025.1). Taxonomy (GTDB): domain Bacteria; phylum Verrucomicrobiota; class Verrucomicrobiia; order Limisphaerales; family J093; genus MWFF01. Next base: position 4,012 of record DAOOQY010000279.1, on the reverse strand, counting down.
TCGTCGCACGTTGGCGCGAGGAAGCGGATTAGCGCCGATAGCAGCCACGTGCGGGGCCGGGGCGTGCGGGCGGCGTATCAAGCCCGAATGGCCCACGGAACACACGAAAGACACGAAAGGCGAACAATGAAAGACCTCATTTGCAAAGCTGAAAGCTACCGGATCATCGGAGCTTGTTTCGAGGTGTACAAGGAAAAGGGATGTGGGTTCCTGGAAGCAGTTTATCAGGAATGCCTGGAATTGGAGTTCCGGATGCAGGGGGTGTTGTTCGTCCCGCAAAAGCCGCTGGCGCTGGCCTACAAGGGCCAACCGCTCAAACAGCGATACACCGCCGACTTTATCTGCTACGACAAGATCATTGTGGAGTTGAAAGCTGTCTCGGCGCTGGCGGATGAGCACCGGGCGCAGGTGCTGAATTATCTTCACGCCACCGGCTTCAAGCTCGGCCTGCTCGTCAACTTCGGACATCACCCAAAAGTCGAATACGAACGAATGGTACTGTGAGAATGGCCCACGAAACACACCAAACACACGAAATGGGAGAGGAACAGGACTGGTTTTTGTCAAAGAGGGCGGCTGAATCGTGGCGGTGCTTCATCCAGTTCCCTTTCCTTTTCGTGTATTTCGTGTGTTTCGTGGGCAATCAATTTGATCCTATGTCAAACGGGACAATCAAACCCTGGGATCAAATACGAGGCTCCCATTGAGCCGCGAAATACTCGAAGCCGGCGCTGCGGCGGACAAACACTCTTCCATCCTTTTCGTGTGTTTGGTGTGTTTCGTGGGCAATCCTCCTGAACACTGATGCTCAAAGCAGGTGTCTGCCCCGGTGATTCCGCAATTGCCCTCGGCGGGCCTGCGGATTAGAGTCTTGCGCATGACATCAACTTTTCGCAGTTCACGCCGCGCCTTTCTGCGGCGGGTGGGCGCAGCCGGATTGGCCGCGCCGTTCGTTGCCCGTTATTCCTGGTCCGCTTCCCCCAACGAAGTGCTGCAGCACGCCAGCTTCGGCGCCAGCGGCATGGCGGCCGCCGACCTCGATTCCATCACGCGTCATCCCAAGGTCCGATTGGTCGCGGTGGCCGACGTCGATCTGCCCCGCGCGGATGGGCTCAAGGCGAAGTTCCCGGAACTCAAGGTCTATCAGGATTGGCGCAAGCTCCTGGACGAGGTCAAGGGCCTGGATTCGGTCAACGTCTCGACGCCCGATCACATGCACGCGCCCATCGGCATGTCGGCGATGCAGTTGGGCAAGCACATGTACGGCGAGAAGCCGTTGACCCACGACGTCTACGAGGCGCGGCAACTCACCCTCTTCGCCCGACAACAGAAACTGGTCACCCAGATGGGCATCCAGATTCATTCAGCCTCCGAGTATCGCCTGGCGGTGCGGCTGATCCAGGACCTCGCCATCGGCAAGGTCCGCGAGGTCCACACCTGGAGCGGCAAGAAGTGGGGCGACATGACCCCACGCCCCGACCGCACCGACCCCGTGCCGGCGGGATTCGACTGGAATCTGTGGCTGGGCGTGGCGGCGTCGCGTCCGTTCATCGGAGACGGCTATTATCATCCGGGCAACTGGCGCAAACGCCTGGACTTCGGCACGGGCACTTTCGGTGACATGGGATGCCACATCTACGATCCGGTGTTCAAGGCGCTCGCGCTGACCGCGCCGCTCTCGGTGCGTTCGGAGGGACCCGCCCCCAACGCGTGGAACTGGTCGGTCGACGCCGTGATTCACTACGTGTTTCCCAGCACCCCGTTCAGCGAAGGCAGCACGGTCAAAGTGACCTGGTACGACGGCGACCAAAGGCCGCCCAAGGAGGTGCAGGCCCTGATCGGCCAGCAACCCGTGCCGGATCAGGGGTCGATCTTCATCGGCACCAAAGGCGTGTTGTTGCTGCCGCACATCGGGCCGCCCCAGCTCCTGCCCGAGAAACAATTCGAAGATTACCCGGTCCCCCGGGTGTCCGGCGCCAACCACTGGCATGAATGGGTCGAGGCCTGCCTGGGCAACGGCACCCCTTCGGCGAACTTCGACTACTCCGGACCGCTCACCGAGGCGGTCTTGCTGGGCGGCGTCGCCACGCACTTCCCGCAGACCACACTCGAATGGGATGCGGCCAACGTGACGTTCAAGAACGTGGCCGAGGCCAACAAGTTCGTGCGGCGCCAGTACCGCGCCGGTTGGGAAGTCAAGGGCCTGTCGTGAGCGCCGAGAGCCATGCGGGGTTGAATCAACTGATCGACGCCGCCATCGGCCATCTCGAAGACCTGCAAGCCCATGGCGTCCGGTTCGTCCCGGTCCATGCCAACACATGGGCCGCCCTGAACCAATCCCGCTCGCGCCCGCCCGCACCGTCGCGGCGGGCGCCTCTGTCATCCGCGGCCATGCGCCGCTCCGTTCCAACCCCAACCCCAACTCCGGCCCCGGCCCCAGCCCCGGCCTCGAGCCCGCCCGCGGACCAGGCTGGTCCCGGGCCAAATCGTCCCGACCGCCCCATGCGCTCGCCCGCTGACAAGGAAACCGCTCTCGAGGCGTTGCGCGCCCGCGTCCTCCCATGCCGGAAGTGCGAGCATCTGGCCAGCAGCCGGCGCACGGTGGTGTTCGGAACGGGCAGCGCCCGCGCGGAACTGATGTTTGTGGGCGAGGCGCCTGGAGCGGACGAAGATGCGCAGGGCATTCCGTTTGTGGGCAAGGCCGGCCAGTTGCTCACCCGCATCATCCAGACGATGGGCCTGTCGCGCGAGACGGTCTACATTGGGAACATTCTGAAATGCCGTCCGGACACCCCCGGCCAGAGCAGCGGGAATCGCAAGCCGACGCCAATCGAGATGGGCACCTGCCTGCCGCACTTGCTGGCGCAAATCGACATCATCCAGCCGAAGGTGCTGGTGGCACTGGGAGGCACTGCCGTCGAGGGCTTGATGGGCAAGATGGAGGGTATCACGAAGCTGCGCGGCCACTGGCTCGAGTTTCACGGCATTCCCCTGATGCCCACTTATCACCCAGCCTACCTCCTGCGCAACCAGGCCCTGGCCGAAAAACGCAAGGTCTGGGAGGACATGCTCGAGGTGATGGCGCGTCTGGGCCTCCCGATCAGCCAGAAACAACGCAACTTCTTCCTGCGTGGGACTTGACTTGATCACGCCACCTCGAGCCCGGATATTTCATAAGGCCTCTCAGAGTTTCATGTCCGGGCTGTGGCAGTCCTCTTGCGAAGTCTGAGTGCCCTGTGCACCATCGGGGTGCAAAATATGCGGGCTAAATCCACAGACTCCCCATGAACACAATTTACCTTTCAATCCTCGGGCTCGGGCTCGCCTTGTGCGCCGGTCTGACATCTTCAGGCGCGATGGCCGCCGAGATCAATCCGCCCATCGGGCCGCATGTGAACCTCGGACCGGACGACTTCGCCCAGGCCGTCAGCTTCACCGCACAAGACCGGGTTGTGCTGACCTCGTACTTCTACTGGTACGATGTCTACAGCGGCGCCCACATCGTGAATGTCGACGGCAGCGACGCCCTGACCGATCATCCGCCCACGCTAACCGGCTTCTCCTACAAATCCAGTTCCTGGCATCGGCAGCAGTTGCTCGACATGATGGCCGCCGGAATCGACGTGCTGCTGCCGGTCTACTGGGGCGAACCGTCTCAACGCGTGGCTGGCAAACCCGTTCTCGATCAACCGTGGAGCTTTGCCGGCCTGCCCCCCCTGGTCGCCGCCCTCGAAACACTGTGCGCCGAGGGCAAACAACCGCCCCGCGTCGGCCTCTTCTACGACACCTCGACGCTCGAACACAACGCGGCCGGGCGCCGCATCGACCTCACAACCGATTACGGACGCCAGTGGTTCTACGAGAGCATCCGCGATTTCTTCTCGCTCATCCCCCCCCGGCATTGGGCGATGATCGACGATCGCCCCGTGGTCTTCCTCTACGCCGCCGGCTTTGCCGCAGCCCACGACCAGACCTGCATCGACTTCGTCGCGGAGTCCTTTCCGCGCGACTT
>DAOOQY010000278.1:0-6018 GCA_035389025.1 Verrucomicrobiota bacterium | reverse complement strand
GGCGCCGATCGCCAGGCGGGTCAAGCGGGTTTCCATCGGGTTTGCATCGAGCCCTCACTCCTTGGCCAGGCCTCGGTCCGCCGCGTCAGGCCACGCGCCCCACGCACTCGATCGCAGCAGGTTGTCGCGGGCCGGGCGCCGACGCCGGACGCCGTGTAGAACAGATCGAATTCCTTCTCGCTCCGGGGAATCTGTTCTGGCAGGCTCGAGCCCATCTCTATGAACGCAAGCCAAAAAATCAACGTTGCCGTCGTGGGTCTCGGTTTTGGCGCCGAGTTCATTCCCATCTGGCAGAACCATCCCTTGACCTCCTGCCACGCGATCTGTCAGCGCACGCGGGCGAAGCTCGATGCCGTCGGGGATTACTTCGGGGTCGAGAGGCGCTACACCGACTACGCGGCCCTGCTGCGCGATCCGGACATCCACGCCGTCCACATCAACACGCCGATTCCCGATCATGCGGCGATGGCGATCGCGGCGCTGAAGGCGGGCAAGCACGTGGCCTGCACGGTGCCGATGGCCACGCGGATCGAGGATTGCAGGCGGATCGTCGAACTGACCCGCCGGACGGGCCTGAAATACATGATGATGGAGACGGTCGTGTACTCGCGCGAGTTCCTCTTCATCAAGGAGCTTCACGACAAGGGGGAACTCGGGAAGATTCAGTTCCTCCAGGCCAGCCACCAACAGGACATGGACGGGTGGCCGAATTACTGGCCGGGGCTGCCCCCCATGTGGTACGCCACACACTGCGTCGGCCCGGTTGCCGGACTGCTCCGGCTGGACGCCGAGTACGTGTCCTGTTTCGGATCGGGCACCATTCGCAAGGAGTTGATCCGGTGCTACGACTCGCCGTTTGCGGTCGAGACAACGCATATCAAGTTCCGCGCATCGGACTTGAGCGCGCGCATCTACCGGTCGTTGTTCGATGTCGCCCGGCAATACCGCGAGAGCTTCGATGTCTACGGCAGCAAGAAGACCGTCGAGTGGCCGCTGATCGAGCATGAGCCGCTGATCATCCACACGGCCAAGCTCCCCGAACCCAAGATTCCCAAGCCCGTCCGCTGCCCGGATTTCGCCAGCCGCCTGCCGAAAACGATCGCCCGTTACACGACCCGAGGCGTCTACGACGCGCGCAAGAAGACGCACCTGAGCTTCACCCAGGGGGCCGGACACGGCGGGAGTCATCCGCACTTGGCGCACGAGTTCGCCACCGCGCTCGCCGAAAACCGGGACCCGTTCCCCAACGCCCGCCAGTCGGCCAACTGGACCTGCGTCGGTCTCTGCGCCCATCAGTCGGCCCTGCGCGGAGGGGCGATCGTCAAGCTGCCGGCGTTCACGCTCGGATCGTGAGCGGCCGAGCCGGTCGTGCGTCCAAACCCGGCCCGCACATTCCGCGCCGGGAAGGGGCCCAGGTCTCAGGGCCTGGGCGCACCCGGTGGGCCGGCTCATCCTCCCGCCACGATCCGGATGATCTCGAGACGGTCCCCGTCGCGCACGGGGCGATGCGGGAATTCGGACGGAGCGACAGCTTCGCCGTTCTGCTCGACCACGACGGTGCGCGGCGGGAGGTCACGGGCGATCAGGAATTGTTCGATCGTGCAGGGCAGCGCCATGGTCACGGGCTGGCCATTTGCAGACACGACACCGCTGTTCATGCCATCTCCTTCATCCCGCATGCCTCGCCCTTCCCCCTTTCCTCTTTGCTTTCTCCCTCTCGCTCCCCGTTGCTCACGGGAGTCAGCGCCGAATCCCAGTCCTTCCAGACCGGTTCATAGCCCAAATCGCGCAGTCGGGTCGATACTTCCGAAGCCGACCGTTGATCGGCGATGGCGAATTGGACATCGGCGTCGGTGATTCCGGGGGGCGCCGCGGCCCATTGACTCGAATCATGAACCGACTCGAGCATCCGTCCCCCCCGCGTCACATGCGTTTTCTCGCGGCCGGCTCCCGTGTACCCGCCCGGTTCAGTATGACTGCCCGCGCTGATCAGCGTGATGCCAAGCGGGACCAGGCCGTCGCGCAGCCAGGCCGGTTCGCGGGTCGATAACACCAAACCGACGTCGGGCAGGAGCAGGCGGAAGGCGCAGACCAGTTGTGCCAGGTCTCTGTCGCCCAGATGGGTCAAGGGCTGGAAGGCCCCGGCGCAGGGGCGCAACCGCGGCAGCGAGATGGTCAGATAGGCTTTCCAGCAATGGCGCAGCAGGTAGAGCGCATGCGCGGCCAGACTCAACGCCTCCGCCCGCCAATCCGCCAGCCCGTAGAGGGCGCCGATCCCGATGCGACGAAACCCCGCGGCATACGCGCGCTCCGGCGTCTCGAGGCGCCGGTCGAAATTGCGCTTCGGGCCCGAGGGATGGAGCGAAGCGTACAGAGCGCGGTCGTAGGTCTCCTGATAGACGACCAGACCATCGGCCCCGGCCTCGACCAGGAGACGGTAGTCGTCGGCATCGAGCGGGCCGATCTCGAGTGAGACGCTGGGCATTTCGGCATGCACGGCGGCCACGCAGTCGCGCACGTAGCGGTTCGAAACAAACTTGGGATGCTCGCCCGCGACCAGAAGGATGTTTCTGAATCCATCTTCCTTCAAGGCGCGCGCCTCGCGGATCACATCGTCGACCGAGAGCGTCACGCGGCGAATGGCGTTCTTGCGCGAGAAGCCGCAGTAGACGCAGTTATTGATGCACTCGTTCGACAGGTACAGAGGTGCGAACAGACGGATCACCTGGCCAAAACGCTGGACAGTCAGCGCATGGGACCGGCGCCCCATCGTCTCCAGATGCCCGCTCGCAGCCGGCGAAATGAGATTGGCGAAGTCGGCCAGGGACAACGTGGTCCGGGCGAGGCTCGAGCGCACCGCACTCTCCGGCGCGGTGCGTGCGCGGTCGACCAGGCTCGCCAGGGGCAGCGTGTCCAATGCGGAAACGAAACTCACGCTCTCACCCTATCAGAGCCGGGGTCGAAGTCGAGCCGCAGGTTGAGATCAGAGGCTCAACTCGGCTCTGACCTCGGCGAAGGCCCTCAGGGCAAACACCAGGTCGTCCTCGGTGTGCGCCGCTGAGACCTGCGTGCGGATGCGGGCCTTGCCCTTGGGGACGACCGGGTAGGAGAAGCCGATCACATAAACGCCCTTCTGCAGCATTGCGTCCGCGAAGCGCCCGGCCAACGCGGCATCGCCAAGCATGATGGGCGTGATGGGATGGGTGCCCGGAAGCACCGTGAGCCCCGCCCGGGCCAGTCCGTCGCGGAAGAACCGGGTGTTGCATTCGAGCCGGTCGCGCAGGGCGGTCGAGCCCGTGAGCATTTCGAGCACCTTGATGGACGCGGCCACGATGGGCGGGGCGACGGAGTTCGAGAAGAGGTACGGACGCGAGCGCTGGCGCAACAGTTCCACCAGAACCCGGCGTCCGCTCACATAGCCGCCGCTGGCGCCGCCGAGGGCCTTGCCCAGAGTGCCGGTGAGGAGATCGACGCGGCCCATCACCTGGTGGTGCTCGTGGGTGCCGCGCCCGGTGCGCCCCATGAATCCAACTGCGTGCGAGTCGTCGACCATCACCAGCGCGCCGTGCTTCTCCGCCAAATCGCACAGGCCGCGCAAATCGGCCACAGAACCGTCCATCGAGAAGACGCCGTCCGTCACAATCAGCCGGAAGCGGGCCTGGGCAGCGTCGACCAACCTGGCCTCGAGATCGGCCAGGTCATTGTTGCGGTAACGGTACCGTTGGGCTTTGCAGAGACGGATGCCATCGATGATGCTCGCGTGGTTCAACTCGTCGGAAAGCACCGCGTCCTCGGGACCCAGCAAGGTCTCGAACACGCCTCCATTGGCGTCCCAACACGAGGAATAGAGAATCGTGTCTTCCGTTCCGAGGAAGGCGCTCAGGCGGGCTTCGAGTTCCTTGTGGATCGCCTGCGTGCCGCAGATGAAACGAACCGACGACAGGCCGAATCCCCATCGCTCGAGTGCCTCCCGCGCGGCGGCAACAACCTCGGGGTGATTGGCCAGGCCAAGGTAATTGTTGGCGCAGAGGTTGAGGACCGGACGTCCCTCGGCGACGGCGACTCTCGCCCCCTGAGGCGTGGTGATCACCCGCTCGCCCTTGTAAGTGCCGGCGTCGCGGATGGACCGCAACTCGGCTTCGATATGGGATTGGATGGAACTGTGCATGGCAGACTGACCGCAGTGGTTATCTCCGGGCGGCGTCACTTCCAGTGCAGGATCACCTTGCCCGAACGGCCGGAAAGCATCGTCTCGAAGCCCTTCTGGAACTCGGTGCACGGGAAGCGATGGGTGATGACGGGGGCGAGATTGAGCCCGCTCTGGAGCATGACGGTCATTTTGTACCAGGTCTCGTACATCTCGCGTCCGTAAATCCCCTTGATCGTCAGCATGTTGAACACGACCTTGTTCCAGTCGATCGCCATTTCTTCCGGCGGGATGCCCAGCATCGCAATCCGCCCGCCGTGACACAGATTGCCGATCATGTCGCGGAACGCCGACGGATTGCCCGACATTTCGAGGCCGATGTCAAAGCCCTCTTTCATCCCGAGTTCGCGCTGCACTTCCGCCAAATTGCCCTTCCGGATGTCCAACGCAACCGTCGCCCCCATCCGCTTCGCCAAATCCAGTCGATACTCGTTCAGATCGGTCACCACAACAAAGCGCGCCCCCGCATGACGGGCCACCGCCGTCGCCATGACGCCAATCGGCCCCGCCCCCGTCACCAGCACGTCCTCGCCCAGGACCGGGAACGACAGCGCCGTGTGCACGGCGTTGCCAAACGGATCGAAAATCGCCGCGATGTCGAGGTCGATGCCCGGCTGATGGTGCCAGACGTTGGTCATCGGAACCGAGATGTACTCGGCAAACGCCCCGGGCCGGTTTACCCCGATGCCCTGCGTCTCGCGACAGAGATGCCGACGCCCCGCCAGGCAGTTGCGACAGCGTCCGCAAACGACATGCCCCTCCGCGCTCACGATGTCACCGGGATAGAAATCCGCGACGTTGGCGCCCACCGACACAACCTCGCCCACGAACTCGTGTCCCACCACCATCGGGACAGGAATCGTCTTCTGCGCCCAGGCGTCCCATTTGTAAATGTGCAAATCCGTGCCGCAGATGCCTGTCCGATCCACTCGGATCAGCACGTCGTTCACCCCAACCGCGGGCATCGGAACCTCCTCGAGCCACAGACCCGGCTCCGCCTTGCTCTTCACCAACGCTTTCATATGTGTGCTTTGCAGAATCGAATCGCAAGAACTCTCCCGCCGAGGGGCAGGGCGGGCCCCGCCTCACCCTCCCTTCGGGCACGGAAGAGACAATGACGCTAATTGCGGCAGCCGCCAAACGCAACCCCGTTCCCGATGCTGTCAGCGGTTCTGCCCATGAACCTCAGAATGCCTTCGTTGATTATCAACAAGTTGCGCATCTTGAGGTTCATGGGCAGAACCGCTGGTGTCCGGGCTTGCCCCCTTGAAAAGTGCGTCACGGCGAGTAGACTCCATCAACAGAACCCTGGAGCGCGCGACGCCTGAACCACGCAGCCTGCCCGGGGCGTCGCCGAGACGCGTCGACGCCCCGGCGCCGGAGTGCGAAGTGGGCGCCGTGGCGTGGCAGGAGGCAGTTATTATGTCACAGCCTGATTTGAATGGCGAGCTGCGCTACCTGGCGCAGCTCACGGCAGCCGGCCTCAAACCCCTGAGCCGCTGGGAGGGTCCAGCCGACTCGAAGATTCACGCCGCTCTCGATCGGTGCGGCCTGCGCTGGCGCACGATCCATCGCACAACCCGTTCCGGACGCCCGGTTGCAGAGCTTGTGTTCAGCACCGAGCCGCGTTGTCTCGACCTCTATTCCGCCCGTTTTGAAGGCCGGTCTCTGGATCGCACTCTGAACGATCGCCGCTTCGAAGGATGGCTGTTCGGCTATCCCTCGTGTTGCATCGAGAGTTACCTTGCCCACGGGTACCGCCCCAACGCGCTCGAACGCGAGGACCAGCGTCTCCTGTTCCATTGGGCGTG
>DAOOQY010000277.1:0-6038 GCA_035389025.1 Verrucomicrobiota bacterium | reverse complement strand
AACGTCGTAAGCGACTCGGCAAGAAAGTTTTGGGCCTAGTTTAAGCGCCATTCGAGCCTGGGTCCTGACATGGCTGCGGCCTTTCTTGACCTGCTCGTCATCGAGCGCCACACCGTCTGGCGACGTGGTGGGACACGACAGCGCGGCCATGTGTCAACTATTTAGATGCGACCCCATTGCCAATTCCGTCCTGCCACCCAGGTCGAACCTGCCGGGCGTTGATCGCCATGAAATCTGGACTCGCTCTTCTTGTGTTCGCTGGCCTGGCGCTGGCGACGCCCTTTGCCCGAGCGGCGGGCGTGTACTACACCGACCAACCCGCCGGCGCGGCCGGTTCGGTCTTCTCCCTCGCGCCAGACGGTTCAGCCCAGCAGTTGATCGTCACCGTCTCCGGCACACCCGATCTGCGTGGGATCGCCTGGCACCGCGCATCCGGCCGAGTGTTTGTGCTCGATAACGGCCCGGCGAAGCAGATTTTCTCGATCCGCGCGGACGGGACCGGACAGCAGGCGGTGGTCGGCGTGGGGGCGAGCATCCTCAGCGCGGACCTGGAGATCGACGAGGTGTCTGCCAAGCTCTACTGGGCCGACGCCAATCCCGGCGTCAGCGGGAACGGCTTCGTTTTCCGGGCCAACCTGGATGGCTCCGGGGTGGAACCGATCGTGACGACGCCGCCCGGAGTCGCCACGGCGCCGTACTTTCTCTTTCTGGACGCGCGGGATGGTTTCATCTACTGGGGCGTCACGAGCAGTGGCAACGGTCCCAGCAGCTTCCGACGCGCCACTCTCGCCGGCGCTCCTGATCCGGACTTCATCCTCACCACCGCGACGCGCACGCGCGACCTGGCCGTCGAGCCAGGCACGCGCACCGTGTACTGGTGCGATCGTCAGTCCGGCGCACTCTTCAAGCGTGCCCTGGCCGGAGGCGCGCATGAAATCGTCCTCAACAACCTGAACGCGCCGCACGGGCTGGCGCTCGACGTTGAGGCGGGCAAGCTCTACTGGGCGGACACGGGTGGGCGGGGCAGCGGGCCTTTCAACACGAGTGCACGCCGGATTGCGCGCTGCAACCTGGACGGCACGGAATTCGAGAACCTCTCGATCCCCGCGGCCAACAGCGAACCGTGGGATCTCGCGCTCGACGTCGGCAGCCCGACCTACGCCGATTGGCGGATGCGTTTTTTCTCGATCGCCACTCCTCGATCGGGGCCGGCCGACGATGCCGACGGCGATGGGGCTCCGAATCTGCTCGAATACGCCCTGGCCACGCACCCGCGACGCGACTCCGATGTCCCTCGCCTCACCCTCGAAGGCGCCGCCCTCCGATTCACTCGTCGCCTGGGCGCCCAACTCGACTACCGCGTTGAGATTTCGACAGACCTTCGGACCTGGCATTTCAACGGCGATGACACCGCACTGGTCTGGACCAGCGAACAACCGCCGACCCCGTTGGGGCCGGAGTTGGAGCTCGCCCGCGTGGTTGCGGGTCCGGCTCTTTCGGGTGCTTCGCCGCTGTTCTTTCGTGTCCGGGTCACGGATGGCTCCGGGATGAACGGAATGACAGCATGCCTCTTGCGAAGTCTGAGTGCCCTGTGCACCATAGGGGTGTGAAATATGCGGGCTAGGCTGTCGGGTTTTTGCGCTTGACCCGCATCGGAGACCATGCCATTAATCGCACCAGTCAATTCCCCACGCACACGCAAGGCTTGATGTTCCATTGCCTTGGCGAACACCACGGGCTGGCGGGATGGAGGGGGAAATGAAGTACACGCTGAGCATTACGCAACGGTGCAATCTGGCCTGCGAGTACTGCTATATCGCGAAACGGCCCGAGGCGATGTCCCTGGAGATGGCCCGCAAGGCGGTTGACTTCCTATTCCATCACGCGGGGGCGGAGCAGAAGATCCACATCGGGTTCTTTGGGGGCGAGCCTCTGCTCGAGTTCGGCCTGCTGACGGGGATCACCAGGCTGATCGAGCAGCATCCGGCGGCGGCAGGGCGCCGGGTCGAACTGGCGGTGGTCACCAATGGGACGGTCTGGACCGGGGAGATCGCTGATTTCCTGAACGCTCACAACATCAAACTCTGCGTGAGCTGTGACGGCCCCCCCGATGTCCAGGACCGGTTCCGTCGGACTGTGCGGGGCAATGGCACGTCGGCTCGAGTCGAGAGGACGATTCGACAGGCCCGGGCCTCGTTGCGGGAGACGGTGCTTGTCAACGCGGTGTATCGCCCGGAAACGCTCCGGTATCTGCCCGCAACCGTCGAGTACTTGAGCGGCCTGGGATTGCGGGAGATTTATTTGAGCCCGGACTATACGGCGCCTTGGAGCCGGGCTGACACCGAGGCATTGCCGGAGGTCTACCGCGCCGTGGCCGAACTGTACATGGCGTACTATCGGAGCAAGGACCCCCATTTCATTTCGCTGATCGATTCCAAGCTGGTGGTGCTCCTGCGGGGTGGATACCAGCCGCTGGAACGTTGCAGCATGGGGCGGCGGGAACTGGCCTTCACCCCGGATGGATTCCTGTATCCCTGCGACCGCTTGATCGGCGCGGCGGATGGCAAGGCCCATTGCATCGGCCATGTGGACCGCGGAATCGACCTGGCTTCTCTGGCGTGCCGGCGCCCCGCCCAAGCGCCCCCCTCAACGACTTGTGGCGACTGCGGTTTTCGGGATTACTGCATGCACTGGTGCGCCTGCTCGAACTACTTTCTCACCGGGTCGTACGGTCGAGTGGCGCCTTTCCTTTGCGCGTCGGAGCGGGCGGTGATTCAGACGACGTACGATGTTTTTGTGACTTTGGGACAGGACTTGGGGCCTGTGTTCGCGCATCACGTCAACGGTGCCCCGCAGGCGAATCTGCGGCCAGCGGTCTTGGCTGCCTGACGCCATGCTCCATTGCCGCAGCCCGCCTCGATGACGCCGATGGAATCAACGGCGTTCGTTCTTCGTCTATAACCTCAACCCTCTTTTCTATGGCTAGCGATACACTGATGTTCCGCTGGTGGCTGGTGGGGAGGCCGGCTCCGATCTGGCGCGAGCGGGTCCAGTTCTTGGAAGAATTCATCAAAGGTAACAACCTCAAGCCCATCGACTATCCCAGTCTTTGGGCGACGAAGGGTCTCCCCCGAAGGTTCAAACCCCGGCCACCGTGGCCGGGAATCGTCCCCTTTGCCCATATCCATGTCGGGGACGCTCTCTATGCCCTCACAAGCCAGCAATGGGATAAGTTCAGCGAGGCGGTGGTTGCTGACTACAAGGCCCGGTTGAACACCGTCAAGACGGTGGACTTCGATTCCCTGATGGAGCTCTCGCAGGGAATCGCGGCGGCGGGTCTCTGATCGAACTCGTTCCGGATTGGGGCGGGGGGGCCACCCAATCCGGATTTCTCCTGTCCCTTGGACTCACCATGCCCTTCGCACGAGCGAGGGGCTCGAATTGCCAATGACAGGAATCGCGTTCCGCGGTATGCAGACGGCCGCACGCTCACACAATGAAAGCCAGGACCTCGATTCTCGTCACGGTGGCGGCGGCTCTCTGCGCCGCCGTGATGATTGCACGCGCGGCTTCCGAGTCTCTTCGCCGGGTTCTTCCGCTCGATGGCATGTGGCAGATCGCGGAGGGGACCATGGATGTCGTTCCGACGGACTTCTCGCGCACCGTCTCCGTGCCGGGGTTGGTCGACATGGCCACGCCGGCGTTTGTCGACCCCGGGCCGAAGGTGGCCGATCGGCAAGCGATCCCGCAGAAGGATCCGCGTCGGGACGCCTATTGGTATCGGCGGACCTTCACGGTCGAGGGGCTGACGCCGGAGGTGGCGACGTTGAAGGTGGCGAAGGCGATGTTCGGCACGCGCGTTTTTCTCAACGGGCAGTTGCTGGGCGACCACACGCCCTGCTGGACGCCCGGTTTCTTCGACGTCAAACCCGCCCTGAAGGCCGGCGAGAACGAGGTGCTCATCCGCGTCGGGGCGGATCGGGACGCCATTGGCCGGGCGTATCCCGACGGGTTCGACTTCGAGAAGGCCCGCTATATTCCCGGCATCTTCGACTCGGTCGCGGTGATCTTCTCCGGCACGCCGCGCATCGAGAATGTGCAGGTTGCGCCGGACATTGCCGCGCAGGAGGCGAAGGTGCGGGTGTATCTGGACGGCAGGACGGGGAGCGGCGTCGAGGTTGGGATTCGTGAGGCGAAGAGCGGCAGGCTTGTTGCCAAAGCCCACGCGAACGCGGGCGCGGGCGTGAAGGAACTCGATGTGATCATCCCGATGCAGGGCTGCCGTCTCTGGTCGCCGGAAGACCCCTTCCTCTACAGTGTTGCGGCGCGCACCAGCGGCGACGAATTCGAGACCCGTTTCGGGATGCGAGAGTTCCGTTTCGACCCCGCGACCCGCCGGGCGATACTCAATGGCGCGCCCTATTACATGCGCGGGAGCAATTTCACTCTGTACCGCTTTTTCGAGGATGCGGAGCGCGGGGCGCTGCCGTGGGATGACGCCTGGGTGCGCACGCTGCATCAGCGCGTCAAGGGGATGCATTGGAACTGCCTGCGCTACTGCATCGGTCTGGCACCCGACCGCTGGTACGACATTGCCGACGAGGAAGGCGTCCTGATTCAGAATGAATTCCCGATTTGGTACGGCGGGGATGTGCCGCACGAGATGACCGTGGACGAATTGGCTCGGGAATACGGCGAGTGGCTGCGCGGCCAATGGAACCATCCGTGCGTCGTGATCTGGGACGCCTGCAACGAGACGCGAAGCAAGAAGACCGGCGATGCCTTCATGCGCGTCCGCGGGCTTGATCTGTCCGATCGTCCCTGGGACGACGGCTACTCCTGGCCGCGGTGTCCCGGGGACACCAGCGAGCAGCATCCGTATCAATTCAGCGCTCCCGGCTTCCGTCCGGCGCGCCTTTCCACGGCGAATCCCGATCCGGAGTCGTACAAGAACGGGGGCGGCGACGGTCGGCATGCCATCATCAACAACGAGTACGGGTGGCATTGGGTCAACCGCGATGGCACGGCGACGACGCTGACACGCGGAATTTACGAGGCCGTTCTGGGGGACAAAGCCACACCGCAACAGCGGTTTCACATGCAGGCCACCTGGCTGGCCGCCGCGACCGAGTTTTGGCGCGCCCACCGCCAGTGCGCGGCGGTCATGCACTTTGTCACGCTGGGCTATTCGCGTCCCGACGGCCAGACTTCGGACCACTGGAGGCCGGGGGGGGTCGCCACGCTCGAGTGGGAGCCGGAGTTTCACACGCACGTGCGCGACGCGTTTGCGCCCGTGGGATTGATGGTCAACTTCGGCAAGGACAAGGTGGCGCCGGGTTCGGCCACCCCTGTGTCCGTCATCGTAATCAACGATCTGCCAACGCCGTGGCGCGGCCCGGTGACGCTGCGGGTCAAGTCCGGCGACCGCGTTGCGCAAGAGGAGCGGCAGGAAACAGTCCTGGCTGCGTGGGCGACCGGCACGCTGAGCTTCGACATCGCCTGGCCCGATCGAGAAGGCCCTGCCCTGCTCGAAGCCGAACTGCGCGGAGCCGATGGCCAGCCCGTTCGCAGCGCGCGTGCGTTGGCGATCAAGGACCAGCCTGTCTCGCTCGCGGAGTCGTGTGCGGTGACCGCCTCGTCGGTTTATCAACCGGTTTATCGGGCGGAAAACGCCGTGGATGGAGACGAGAACAGTTACTGGTCATCGGCATTCCAGGATGACGCCTGGCTGGCCGTGGATTTAGGGGCGCTCAAGCCGATCAGCCGCGTGACGATCGTCTGGGAAACCGCCTATGCCAAGGCCTTCTCGATCGAGGTCTCCGCGGATGGCGCATCCTGGACGGAAGTCTACAGGACACCAGACGGCAAGGGCGGCGCGTCGGAGATCGCGTTCACGTCGATTCAAGCCCGCCACGTGCGGATTGTCTGTGCCGCGCGTGGGACGCAATGGGGCCACGCCATCCGCGAACTCGGGGTTTACCCCTAGCCCGGATATTTCACAAGGCTTCGCGGGGTCTCATATCCGGGCTCTGGCAAAA
>DAOOQY010000276.1:0-6064 GCA_035389025.1 Verrucomicrobiota bacterium | reverse complement strand
ATTCCCAACCTCAACAACTGCAACCCTTCAGGAATTTAAACAAAACAACCGTGGCGCGTCCTTCACTCTCCTTCACTGTCCCTTGACGCTGCCGCAACGGCTGGCATGATTTGGCCCGGGTTTATGGCTGAGACCAGGAGAGAGAAGCTGCGTCGCGACGAACGCCGCAATTTGGACATCGAGATCGGATTCCTCGAGGGGCTGACACGACGTGATCCGTCCTATGACGACGCCCTGAGGCTCCTCGCCGACGATTATTCGAGGCGCGGGCGCTTCGAGGACGGGCTGCGCGTGGACGCGCAGTTGGCCCGCCTGCGGCCGGAAGACCCGCTGGCCCATTACAACCTTGCGTGCAGCTACGCGCTCACCAGCCAGTTCGATGCCGCCTACGCAGCCCTCAACCTCGCCATCGACCGCGGGTATCGCGATTTCCGCTGGCTGGCTCGGGACCCCGACCTCGCCTCCTTCCGCAAGCACCCGCTTTACCGCAAGCTTCGCGCCCGAGTCAAAGCGCTGAGGATCGAGGTGCGGTGACGGCGGAGTATGAATGTCACCGTCGGCAACCGCGCCCGCCACTACCGCACCGTCGACTTCGATGTTCGCCACAACACGGTGCGGTTGATCGAGCAACGGTTGTTGCCGCACCGGTTCAAAGTGGCCGCCACGCCCGACTACCGCGCAACAGCCGCGGCCATTCGCGACATGGTGGTCCGGGGCGCCGGAGCGATCGGGGCGACGGCTGCTTTCGGACTCGCCCAGGGTGTCCGCGCGTTTCGCGGCGCGAACCCCGATCGCTTCGGAGCCTGTGTCGCCACCGTCTACGAGACGCTCAAGGCCGCCCGGCCGACCGCGGTCGACCCGGTCAATGCCATGGACCAGGTCCGCCGCCGGATGACGCAAGGCGGGACGGTCGCGGAACAGCAGGAATTGGCGCTGGCGGCGGCACAGGCCTTCGCCGACACGAACGTCCAGGAGTGCGAGGCCATCGGGCGGCATGGCCTGGACCTCATTCCGGAAGGGGCGCGCGTGCTGACGCACTGCAACGCCGGCTGGCTGGCGTTCGTGGATGTGGGCAGCGCCACCGCCCCGCTCTACGCGGCGCAGGCGGCCGGTCGGACCTTTCACGTCTATTGCGACGAAACGCGGCCCCGCTGTCAGGGGGCATCGCTCACGGCTTGGGAGCTGGCGCAGCAGGGCATCTCGCACCAGGTGATCGCGGACAATGCCGCCGGGCACTTGATGCAGCGCGGCGAGATCGATCTCGTCATCGTGGGCAGCGACCGGGTGCTGGCCCGGACCGGCGAAGTCGCCAACAAGATCGGCACCTACACCAAGGCGGTCCTCGCCCGTCGGCATCGACTCCCCTTCTACGTGGCGATTCCGTTCTCGACCATCGACTGGGAAATGCGGTCCGGACGCGATATCCCGATCGAGGAACGGGTTGAAGAGGAAGTCCTCGGGGCCTGGGGCCTTGCCGCGGGAAACAAACGGACCTGGGTCCGGGTCGCCAACCCGACCAGCGGCGCCCGCAACCCCGCGTTCGACGTCACCCCGCCCGATCTCATCACCGGGATCATCACGCCGCTGGGCGTCTTCCGGCCTCGACAACTTGGCCGGCTGCGTCGCGGGCTCGAAGGCTGGGAGATGCGCTGATTGGGCGGTGCCGGGTGTGGCGGAGGCTCCCGGCACAACATCTGCTCTTTATCTGCTCCTTAATGGGTGGCGCAACGAGGCTCTGTCCGAGAGCCGTTGCGGACGGGATGGGTCGATCGTGCTGCTGAAATCTGTGGTGTCCGTGTGCTGTGCCAATCGAGTTGAGCTGCCAGCCCGGTCGTGGCCGGGCCGGCTCGGCGTCTCATGGGCGGCATGGTTCTCGATCGCGGCGCTGGCCCAAGCCAGCCCATCGCCCCGCCTCGATCCTCACTTTCATCCATCGTTCACCACCACAGCCGACGCCCAGTTGAGAGCGGTCGCAGTGCAGGCCGATGGCAAAGCGATCGTCGCGGGCCGGTTCGAGTTTTTCCACGGACGCCCGATCAGCGGGTTGGTCCGGCTCGATGGGGACGGCGCGGTGGACCCGGGTTTTGCGCTGTGGCCCGGAATCGAGGGCGCCGTCAACTCCGTCGCGATCCAACCGGATGGGAAGATTGTGTTCGCAGGCGATTTCACAAGCGTCGCCGGCCAGACGCGGCACGGTGCGGCCCGGGTCGGCCCCGAGGGGAGTCTCGATGAGGACTTCGCGCCGCGCGTGGAGGGACAACGGTCGCGCACAATCGAGGTGGTGCGGGTTCTCGAGGACGGGCGCCTCTTCATCGGCGGCCAGTTCCGCACGGTCGAATCGGCCCCGCGCGCCTGCCTGGCGCGGTTGAAGCCCGACGGCGCCCTCGATGAGGCGTTCGATCCCGGCGCGGGAGTCGAAGACGCATTCGGGATTGTGCGGGACCTGGCGCCGCTGCCCGACGGCGGTGTTGTGGTTGCCGGGTTGTTCACGAAGTTCGACGGGCAATCACGCCCCGGTTTGGTCCGGCTTGACGCCGAAGGGACCGTGGTTTCCGAGTTCGACCCCGACCTGGACTGGAGTCAAGGGTTGGTCAGCGTCGAGTTGGTGCGCCGTCAGGAGGACGGTCTTCTGCTCGTCGCCGGGCGTTTTGACCAGTTGGGGGGCCAGACGCTCTTCGGCCTTGCTCGCTTGCGTGAGACGGGAGTCCCGGACCCCAGCTTCGAGGGCGAAGGCTGGGGCGATGCCGTTGTGGACGCGGTGCGCGACTTGGTGGTTCAACCGGATGGCCGGATTGTGGTGACAGGCGACTTCGATCGGTTCGGAGAGAGTCTGCATCCGGGGATCGCACGGATCGAGGCCAGCGGCGCACCGGACGAGACGTTTGACCCGGGGCCAGGCCTGCAAACGGCCGGGAGATCGGCGGGCGTCGGCATGGCCGTGGCAGTCCAGGCCGACGGGCGCATCCTGGTGGCGGGGCAATTCACGCAGATCGGGACCGAGGTGCGCCACAACCTCGGGCGGCTGCACTCGGACGGATCGGCCGACCCGGACTATTCGGATTCGGAACGGATCGTCGAGCGGGTTGGCTCGGTGAACGCAATCACGGTGCAGGAGGATGGCCGCATCCTGGTCGGCGGGGATTTCGAACGCGTCGATGGCCAGCCCCGCCAGGCCCTGGCGCGAATCCTCCCGCATGGGGCACTGGATGAATCGTTCGACGCCCATGTCAGCCAGGACGGCCTGGTCAATGCCATCGTCCTCGAACCCCGGGGTGAGGTGATCGTGGGCGGACGATTTGCCACCGTGCAGGCCAAGTCCCGATCCAACCTGGTTCGCCTCACGGCCAACAGCCAACTCGACGCGACATTCGATCCGGGCTTGGGGCCCAACGGCGAGGTCTACTGCCTGGCGCTTCAGCCCGATGGCCACATCCTGGTCGGGGGACTGTTCGACGAAGTCAACGGCATGCCCCGCTTTCGGCTGGCGCGCCTCGACGCCTCGGGCGCCGTCGATCCCGGATTCGA
This sequence comes from Verrucomicrobiota bacterium, assembly GCA_035389025.1. Lineage (GTDB taxonomy): Bacteria > Verrucomicrobiota > Verrucomicrobiia > Limisphaerales > J093 > MWFF01. The sequence goes on along the minus strand of DAOOQY010000276.1, from coordinate 2,539 downwards.
TCCTCATGTGGCGTCCTGGGTTGCCGCGCCGGATGTCTACACCATCGTTGTGCAAGACGACGAACGCCTTGTCATCGGAGGCTACTTCGACACCGTGAACGGCCAAGGGCGATCGGGTCTCGCGCGGCTGCGGCCCGACGGCTCCCTGGATGCCGACTTCGGCGAGTCATCCCTCCTCGATGGCGATCTGCCGATTGTCACAGGCATCGCCCTCGATGGCGATGGACGCATGCTTCTCACCGGCACCTTCAGCACGGTCGAGAGCGAACCGCGCCACGGCATTGCCCGCCTTGATGCCGAAGGAATACTCGATCGGAGCTTCGATCCCGGCGCGGGCATCGCGGGGGGCGACCTGCCGGCTGTTTACGGCGCGGCGCTCGGGCCGGGCGGATGGTGGGTCGTCGTCGGCGAATTCCAGTCATTCAACGGCATGCCGCGGCTCAACCTGGCCGTCGTCCGTGCGGATGGTTCACTCGATCCTGATTTTGCCCCGAACGGTTGGATGGATCGCTGGGCCCTGGCGGCCGTGGTCGACGCCGACGGCAATATCCTGGTGGGCGGCCCGTTCACCACGATCGACGGCAAGGCGCGGCAAGGGCTCGCTCGGTTCCGGTCCGCAGACCCGGCGCCGGCGTCCGTCGCGATCGGATTGGATCAGGCCACGGCCGTGGTGTCCTGGAAGGGGTCCGGCACTCTGCAGTCGAGCGATGCACCCATCGGCCCTTGGCGCGACGAGCCCGGACTCGGCAGCCCAGCCTCCGTGCCCCCCAGCCAGCCAGCCCGGTTCTTCCGCGTTGTCCGCTAATGCATTTCACGGAGTCTTGATCATCCACCTCGTCCCATCGCTTCGCTTTCATGAAAGTCCTCTACATCCACGCGCACTTCGACGACTACGAATTCACCGCCGCCGGCGCCTTCCACGTCTGGCGGCAGCGGCTCGGTGACGATTTCCGAGGCAAAGTCATCGTCTGCACCGACGGCGCCGCCGGACACCACTTCCGCACGCGCGAGGAAACGGCCCGCCTCAGGCTGCACGAACAGCTCGAGTCCGCGCGGATTGGCGGTTACGAGTTCGAGTTGCTCCGGCTGCCGGGCGGACAGGTCCCCCGCGAGGCCTGTCTGCGTGTGACACCCGAGTTCCTGGCCGCTCTCTGGAAGGCCATCCGCGACTTCGAACCCGACTATCTGCTGTGTCCGCCCTTGCCGGCGGATCCCCTGGCCGGCGTGCATGTGGACCACCTGGTGGTGGCACAGGCGGTGCGCGAGGTTGCCTACATGATCAATGTGCCGCACGCCTTCACGCCCGAATACCCGGCCGACGAGACGGCGTCCATCCCCTGCACGGTGCCCGTGATCATCGCGGTCTACGACGGCTACATGTTCGGCGCGAACACCCACGACCTGGCCGTCGACGTCGAGGAGGCCTTCGACACCCTCTGCGCCATGACCTGGTGCCACCAATCCCAGATCAAGGAATGGCTGCCCTGGGTCGGACGCCATCACATGGACGTGCCCCGAGACCAGGCGGAATGGAAGGCCACTCTGCGCCGCCGGTTCGACCGGAAGAACCGGGAACTCGAGATCGCGTCACCGCACGCGATGGAGGTCTTCACCGTGACCGCCTGGGGTGAGATTCCGCGGCTCGAACGACTGCTCGGGGACATTCCCGGCCTTTGCCCCGAAGCCAGCCACATCGATTCACTCCGAGAACGCCTGATCCGCTGGCACGGGAAGGCGTGAAGACGGGTCCGTCCATGACCTGTTCGTCCCCGGGAACCACCCAACGACCATTGAGTGGCAGATTCAGCGCAGACCGCCGGAGAAACAAGGGACAGCACTTTTCCGTTTATGAGCCAACACGATCACGGCCGCAGTGATCAGCGGCGTATGGCCGGCGCGTGGGGCCATCGGCTTCGGTTTTTGTTCGCGTTTCTGGTCATCGTCGGCGTCGGCCCGGGGGGAGCCGAGGAAGTGCCCTACGGCGTCGGCGACTGGCCCGAGGCCTTGGGCAACCACCGCGCCCGCATCCGCGTCGAGCGGCGGGCCGAGGCGGTGTGGGTGCGGCTGCCCTGGCGCCGGCGGGACACGGCGCCGGAGCGGACGGAGATCATCGTGATCGATGCTGCGACGAACCAGCGCATCGAGAACGTGCTGCGGGTGAATATTCAGCGGCAGTTTGGAGATTTGTTGTTCCAGCCGCTCACCGTGCCCGGTGAGTGTTTGGTCTACTACATGCCTTACAGGACCGAAGGCTCAGCGTACTTTCCGGCCACGGTATACCTGCCGCCGAGCAACACCGCGCAGCCGGCGTGGGCCGCGGCCTGTCGCCCACTGGCCGAACGGCTGCGCGCGGGTGACACATCCGGACTCGAACCGGCACGGGTGCTCGAGTTTCAGGCCATCAACACGTTCCACCGTTTCGATCCCATGGAAATCGTGGCCTCGCCGCAGGAAACCCAGACACTCGTGGCCGCCCATCCCGGAAGTCCGTACCTGCTCTTTCCCGAGGACCGGCGGCATCCCATTCGCATGACCGACG
>DAOOQY010000275.1:0-6070 GCA_035389025.1 Verrucomicrobiota bacterium | reverse complement strand
TCCGGGGCGGAACAAGTGTCCAGAGCCGCCGCCCCGTGCGCGCGTCCCAGCCGCCCAGAGACTGGGCATCGTAACCCACGATTTGCCGCCGCCCACTGAACTCGCCAACGATGAACGAGGCGTAAGCCGCCTCAGCTCCCGGCGTCCGCCAAACCACCGTCCCGGTGTGACGATTCAGCGCCACGAGCGAGGCCCCCGGGCCGCCCGGATTGACCACGAGCAGGTGGTCCACGACCAGTGGCGTGCCACAGTAGCCCCACCCCGGCAGTTTGCCCCCGAGGTCGTTCACCAGATGCAGTCTCCAGAGGACTTCGCCGGTGTCGAGCTTGACGCAATGCAAGTGGCCAAACGCGCCCAGCAAATACGCCCGCCCCTCGTGCAGGACAGGCGTGGCGCGCGGCGACTGTCCGTAGTCCAGTTCGCCCGCCGCCGAGTAATCGAGTGTCCAGAGGAGCCGGCCATCCGCTGTGCGCAAACAGCGGAAGACGTCGCGCGCGTCCGCCACGTCGCGCTCGGCCACGACCAGGAAATCGCTGGTGGCGGCCAAGCCGGCCAGGCCCGGACCTTGGGCGGGCTGTCGCCACAGAACCCGCGGTTGGGCAGGCAATCTCGCAGGCAGACGCTCGACCCGCGCATCGCGTCCTGGGCCTTGCCAGTCCGGCCAGTCGGCGCCTGTCCACGGCTCGAAGCCGCTCTTGGATTCCATGACGCGCAACAGGGCCGCATCGTCGCGCAACGCGAGCAAAGCGCTTCGCACGCGCTCCGCCGCGGCTTGGCTGAGGGCCGGCATGGCGAATAGGGTGACGAACGGCACGGGCCGGGTGTGCCCCAGCACGCGCAAGGCGCCGGGTTCCGCGTTGCCGCACCCTTCGAGCAAGGGGAGCGCGTAACTGGAAATCACGGCCACCGGCGCCGGGCTTGCCTCACTGTCCTGCACCTCCAAAGCGGCCTCCGCACACCCGCTGCGCGTTTCCAGTCGTTCCGGAATGGGAACCCCATGCTCGACGAGAGCGGCCAGGGCGGCGGCGTGTTTCTCCTCCGCCTCCGGCAGCCCAAACAGAATCCGTCGCGTCCGGAGGTCAGAAAGCGACTTGGCCGGGTCTTTCGCCCGCACCACAAAGAAGCCAGTCAACGTGGTTCGCCCCTCGGTGTCGGTCAGCCGGGCCAAGGGCCGCAATGCTATCTGCATGGCCACGGCATCGGCCCGCACGAGCGACTCCTTTCCGATCACCAGGCCCGGCGCGAGCCGCCCGGCATGGCGAAGACCTTTGTCCAAGCTCTCCGCGAAAACCACTTGGACAGGCCGCCGCAACTGCCCACTCAACCAGCCCGCGAGTCTCGGGTAATCCCGTTGGGCATAGCCGCCCACACACTCGCAAGCCAACTCCCGCGCCAAGGGGTCCATGACCACAACCGTAAGCGGGCCCCGATCGGGACTGACACCGCAGCCGGCCAAAAAGCCAAGCCCCAAAGCAAGCATCGTCGGAAGAAAAAGCCCCATCGAGGCCCGCCTCCTCGCCCCACGAACCGCTTGGCCGGGACGCCGGTCCACGATCGGCTTGGATGGGGCAGCCACAGCAAGTCCTGGCGCCCGTCACTTGGCCGCGGCGAAGACGTGGATCGCGTCGTCCGCCACATTGAGCAGGTAGAACCGTTGCCCGTCCGGACTGACATCCACCGTGGCCCGCACACATCCGCTGTCGTACGTGGGCGCGGCGAGGACCTCAAGAAACTTGCCGTCGCTGGAAAAGCGCTTGATCGCGACCGGCGGACCCGATTCGGCGGCCAGCACGTCGCCGTTGGCGGTCAAGCGGACGTTCTTGGGTTCGCAGCAGCCGCCAAAGCCATCGGCGGCTTGGCGATCGCGCTTCCCGAAGCTGGCGAGCTTCGCGCCGTCGCGGTCAAAGGCCTCGACCCGATGCCGCCCGTTGTGGGCCACCCATAGCTTGCCGTCGCGGGCGGAGATGTCCATCTGGCCACAACAGCCGGAGAGTCTGTCCACGATGCGCTTGGGGTTCTTGAACTCGCGATCGACGCGCTCGACCACGTAGCCGAAGCCCTTGGGCGCGGCGCACGCCACAAAGACGTCCTCGCCCAACACGGCCAGGCCGGTGATGTCCGCCCTCCGCCCATCCAACATGCTCTTGTATTGGGCCAGTTCGGCCTCGGAGGTATCGCGGCCCTTCAGCAGTTCCTTGATTTCTTCGTCCGACATCGCCGGCTGGGCCAGGGTGGGGGAACTGCCCTTGGTCACAACCTTGCCCTCCGCGTTCAGGCGCGCCAACTTGCCATCGCCACCGACGATCACCTGGCCGTCCGCCTCGACACAGATCGCCTGCGGTCTGAACTCCAGGGGCCACGTGTGCAGCAGCTTGCCCTCCGGGTTCACCACTTTGACGGCGGCAGGCTCCATCCCGGTGCCGGCGCTGTCGGCGGGCTGCGTCCCGCCCCCCCAACAGACCAGCAGGTTGCCGTCCTTCCCGACGCAAAAGTTGTGCGCCAGGCTGCGCCCGGTGGTGCCCCCCACCCGGATCACCGCGGTCTGAGTGAGAGTGGGTTTCCAGGCAGGGTCGTTGGCCCGCGCGGTGGCCTCCGCCCGGAGTTGGCTCTCGTAATCGGCGGATGCCTCCTGGCTGCGATCACATCCCGCCAACCCCACCGCCAAGGCCAGCGCCGCCAGTCCATGCAGGCCAACCCTCCAAGCTCCATCCATTCTCTTGCTCATGCATCACTCCCGGGTATTCGGGGTCTTCTGTGCAACGCAGTGGGCGGACAAACACCCGCCCCCCGCCACTGCCTGCACTCGGGCGACACCCTCATCGCTATCAGACACCGGACAACCGGAAACGTTTCACGACTTGCTGGCTCTATCCCGCATTCGCTTTCCCCCATCCGCCCGCTCGACGGTGAACCGGCAGCCTGGAAACATGGAAAGCCTCGGACCCGCTCATCGCCGCTCCTTCGTATCCTTCGGTTTTAAAACAAGAATCACTTATAACCATAATCAGGCAAGAATCCCGTGACAGATGGGCTGACAGAAGGTTGCAGAATTGCCCCGCATCTGGGAGAACTTGCCTGCCGACTGGCTCCACGCCGATGCCGACACTTCGCTGCCGCCCGCGTTGCAGCGGGAGTTCATCGAGCGGACACTGAACCGGTTCAGGCACGACCCGAAAGCGTTCTGGGAAATGCGACCATGAAAGCCATGCTGACCTGCAATTACGCGGTCGTGCGGTTCCTGCCTTACCGGGAGACCGCCGAGTTCGTGAATGTCGGTATCGTGCTCTTCTGCCCGCAGACGGGCTACTTCGACGCGAAACTGGAGACGCGCAAGCAGGGGCGCGTGACGGGTTTCTTCCCGGAACTGGACAAGAATCTATTCCGTTCGGGTCGCCAGATGTTCCACCACGAAGTCGAGCGAGTGCGACAACTGCTGGCGGCGGACACCCGAGCGGCGGATGATCCGGTGCGGCTCGGGGTCTTTCGCGAACTGGTGAAGCCGCGAGAATCGGTGTTCCGCTTCAGCGAAGTGGCCACCGTGCTGGCCGGCGACCCGGCGGCGAAGCTCGAGGAGTTGTTCAACCATTTCGTCAACCGCCAATTCGCTCTTGCTCGCGAGTATCAGGAAAACGTGATGGCGCGCCGCCTCACGGAAGTCCTTCGTGCCCATCAGTTGGCGCGCTTCTACCTGCAGAACCGCCGCGTCGGCACGGACGATTTCCACGTGGTTTTTCCGCTTGTTACGAAGCGAGGACAGAGGGGGGCGTGCCCCGCCGCGCCATTAAACCGCTGGACCTCGACCGGGACGAGCCCACGAAGATTTACGAGCATGGCGATGCGTGGGTCAGGCGGGTTGAGCGTCTGCGGCAGGTCGGACGCCTGCCGGAAGGACTCCTGTTTCCCGTGCGCGAGCCGACCGACGGGGAAAAGCGGATCGCGGCCGCTGGCGAGATCCGAGCCGAGTTACTCCGGCGCGACGTTCGCATCGTGCAATACGGCGACGAGAACGCGCTGCTGGAATTCGCGAAGCTGGAGGCGAATTAGCTGAAGCTGTGTTCCCTCAGGAGGGGGGCTATTGCAGCGGTGGCGGCCGAATGGACCGGGCGAGTTTCTGTGCGGCGAGGTCCTCTTCCTCGTAGGTCCCAAAGAACGGCACCTGGGCGTCCAACCACAAATAGCAGACTCGCAGATCCTCGTCCGGCACGCTCACGCACTGGCCCGTCCGGATTGCAGGTCCACAGACCGGGAAACTTGGCCGCGTTGCGGTCCGCGTAATCCCACCGCGTGTAGACCAGGCGGCCGTCGTTGAGCACCGACGGATGCCACTCGTGAGTTTCGTGAAACGAGAGCGTTCGGAGATTGCCGCTGTCCGCGTCCATGCGATGCAGCGTGCCAGGCAGGTGATGGTCTCGTCCACGACATAGTCCGAGGTGACGAAGCGCCGCCGCTGGCCGGCCAACTCTTCCTGGAGGCGGCGGGCAGCCTGGTGATGCTCGTCGCTCGCATCCCACAACGCCAGAAACCCGGCACTGTCCATGAACACGTCACGGGCGGCCATAGACAATACGGTCGATGTCCGCGTGGCGGGTTCTGCCCTTCGGGCTCGCCGTGGCACGGCGGCCGACGGTCAAGAACGGATCGTTCTCCCAATCGTCGCGAGCGGTTCGATCCAGCGGTTCCAGGCGGGCGGTCGGCTTGCCGCGATGCGAGAGCACGAGCCGCTCTCCCCGCGCGACCCGGCGCAGCACACCCGCGGCATTCTGTCGGAACTCCAGCATCGTCACGATCTTCATGATCGTGAAGTTCAACTTGAAGTGGATGTCTGGTCAATGGTGTTATCGTGCTACGGCGCAAAGTTATACGTGTGCATAAACCGCCCCGTATCGAGATCACATTCACGGTTTGCGCGGCGAGGACCTCGAGAAACTTGCCGTCGCTGAACATCGCTCACCCAATGAACCACACCGTCTTCCTCGCCATCCTCCTGCTCGCTCCGCTGCCCGGGGTTGCCCAACTCGAACCGCTTCAGGACAAGACCCTCGTCGTCTGGGCCGCGCCGTCCAATCTGACGCAACGGGCGGGCAGCGCGCTGACGATCGAAGACGGGCAGGCGCACTTCGACGCAATCGTCTTCGGCGAGATCGCGCCGAAGACGTGGATGGCCGGCAGCGACGGTTTCCGCCGAACGGACCGGGAGCAGGCAACCTGGTCGAAGGAAACCTGCGACGGGCAGTCCTTCGTCCAGATCGCCATCGTCTATCAGGAGCGCGAGGTGATGATCTATCGCGACGGCGCGCCGTATGCCCGCCACACCATGCCGCATCCGCCGCAGTCGTTCGGGCCGGCTGCGGTCGTGGTCTTCGGGCCGCGGCATCTCGATGCGGGTGACAAGGAGAACTCCTTCACAGGCCGGATCAGGGACGCGCGCATCTATGGCCAGCCGCTCACTCGCGAAGCTATCGCTGCACTCGAACCCGGCAAGCCTGCCCCCGGCCTCGAGCCCTGGGCCTGGTGGTCGTTCGCCGACGAGGGCTTGCGTGAAAAGACCGGGCGCTTCACCGACATCCGATTGCACGGCGACGTGCGCATCGAAGACGGCTGCCTCGTGCTCGGCGGGAAAGGCGCGGGCGTCATCTCGACCGCATATGGTGGCGCTGATGGTCAACTCCTGCCGGTACCGAAGGTGTGGTCCCCGACCGGGCCGGTGCCGGATGAAGTGCTGCGGTCGACGCGCCTCCTGCGCGAGCGTCTGCTCGCCGACCCGTATCGTCCCGCGTGGCATTTCTGCGTGCTGGAGGACATGGGGATGCCCGGCGATCCCAACGGCGCGTTTTATCACAACGGACGCTACCACCTCATGTATCTCTACAACCGCACCGGGTCGGGTTTCTGCTGGGGCCACGTCTCGAGCGCCGACCTGGTCCACTGGCGGCATCACCCCGACGCCATCGGGCCCGGCCACGGGGACGAAGGGTGTTTCAGCGGCGGCGCGTTCGTGGATGATGACGGCGCCGCGTATCTCTCCTACTGGATGCTGTGGGGCGACAAGGGCATCGGTCTCGCCCGCGCC
>DAOOQY010000274.1:0-6071 GCA_035389025.1 Verrucomicrobiota bacterium | reverse complement strand
CGATGAATCCGTGCCGGCCAGTCCGGCCACTGCTCTCCGATCGGCTTGTCGTTCATGAAGGTGGCAAAGATGTAGTACTTGCCTTTGTGCAGATGCATCTCCGGCGCCCACACACTGGGCCCCGCCCAGAAGTCGGGCGGACGCGTGAAGACATCGACCGGGTCGCTCCATTGGCCCAGGTCACGGCTGGTGCGGACACAAATGCCGGCCCGGGAGCGCGTCACGAGGTAGTAGGTGCGGCTCGATGCATCCGGGAGGATGAACGGATCACGCACCCGGAACTCGTCGAGGCGGCCCCCTTTGTCCTGGGCATGCGCCGCGACCGTGGCAAGCAGGCAAACCCTCAGGGCGAGCAGGCCATACAACAGAGAGGTGGATTTCATGGGACGGTTGCCTTTCGTTCGCGGTACGACCGCTGGTGTTCGCGGATTGGGTCCGTGCCGGGCCACTTCACAACGCCGCCGATTGAGACAACGAACGTCGACAGGGGGATCAGGACCCAGCGCGTGATGTTCTCGTGATGCATCGAGGTTGATGCAGTCATTGGCTCTTTTCATTGACGCCGGGGATGGGGACGGGGAAGACGGCGTTCTCGTCGACCTCGCGGCGCAGAAGTTCCGCGGCCTGTTGGACCAGGTCGGCGCGCGTGGCGGCCAAGTCCTCCGTTTCACCCCGGTCTTGCGCCAAATCGTACACTTCCCACGGGCCGGGCTGCTTGGTGTTCAGTCCCTGCCGGACGACCTTGAAGTCGCCGATCCGCACGGCAACCTGGCCGCCGTATTCGGGGAAGACCCAGATCATGGGCTTGCGCGACTCGAGGCTCTGGGACCGGCCCGTGAGCACCGGCCAGAGGCTTTGGCCATCGAGGCCGCCCGGCTTCTCGAATCCCGCCGCATCGCACAGCGTCGGGAACCAGTCGGCGAAATAGCCGGGCGTGTCCCTCACCGCTCCGGCTGCGATGCGGCCGGGCAGGCGCGCAATCATGGGCACGCGCATGCCTCCCTCATACACGCTGCCCTTGTAGCCACGCAGGCCGGCGGTGCTGTTGAAGAACTTCGGGTCCGCACCGCCGGCGTGGAAACGCGAGTCCGCTTGCCCTCCGTGCGTGGGGCCGTTGTCGCTGGTGAAGACAACCAGCGTGCGGTCCGCCACGCCCGCGCGGTCGAGCGCCGCGAGCACACGGCCCACATAGCCGTCCAGATCGTTGATCATCGCCGCATAGCCGGCACGCGGACGCGGATGCGGCAGGTAACCGTTCCCGCCGCGATAGACCTCCGTGTCCCAGTCGGCGGGGAACCTCTCCACCGACTCGCGCGGCGGATGGATGGCGACGTGCGGTTCGGTGAAGGGCAGATAGAGGAAGAACGGGCGCGAGGCGTGGGCGGCGATGAACTTCTCGGCCTCCGCAACCATGAGCTTGGGCGCATGGGTTTCGCCGATCCAGTCTTCGAGCCTGACCTCGCCTTCGGGTTGTCTGGCGTGACCGAGGACAGGCTTGGTATTGATCGTGACCTTCTGAGCGTTCCGCCACAGATGCGGCGGGTAGTAACTGTGCGCGACAGCCTGGCAGTTGTAGCCGAAGAACAGATCGAAACCCTTGCGGTTTGGATCGCCCGTGCTGCCCACCGGGCCGAGTCCCCACTTGCCCATCGCGCCCGTGGCGTAGCCGGCCCTTTGAAACAACTGCGCGATGGTCAACGCCGCTTCGGACAGCGGATGCTGTCCCTCGGTGAACTGCGGAAAAGCCAGGCGGGCCTGCCGATTGCCCCGGACTTCGGCGTGTCCCAAGTGCTTGCCGGTCATCAGCACACAGCGCGATGGAGCGCACACGGGCGCGCCACTGTAATGCTGCGTGAAGCGCATCCCCTGCGCGGCGAGGCGGTCGATGTTCGGCGTTGGGATTCTCTGCTGGCCGTAGCAGCCGAGTTCTCCCCAGCCCAGATCGTCGGCGAGTATGAAGACGATGTTGAGCTTGTCCGCCGCAGAAACAGCAGGAATGGGGCCGGCAACCAGGAGCGCCAGGAGCCAGAAGCTGCTCAGAATCCGGTCCGCATGCGAGGACGCCTTGAGAAGCGGACTCCGCACCAACAGCCCTGCCAGCGGCCTTCGGGCCCACTGGGCAATCGGAAGAGAGTGCATGCGTGAAGCCTGGGAAATCTCCGGGAGAAGGGCAAGCGCAACGAGCCCGGATATGAGACCCCGCGAAGCCTTATGAAGTATCCGGGCTAACCGGCGCACAGCAAACAAATTGACAAGCCGGCTGGGGATTGGGATGAAGGGTCGATGAGTGTACGCCTCGCCTGGATGCCAGAGCGCACAAAGCGTTGTTTAGTCTCCGTAGCCCTTCTCGTTGCCTGCGGTGCCTCGGATGCCCCCGTCATGGGCCCTGCCGGGCGGGACGCCGCCGACAGTCGCCCGGCATTGGCCGGCGCGGGGTCCGATCTGCGCCCGGAATCCACCGACACCACCGGACATGAGACGGTCCGCATCGTCAACGAGCGGCTCAGCCGCGGTCCCATCGACGCGAAGCAGGGCGGTCAGTTCATCGAACCGCTCTGCAATTTGATCCCGAGCATGCTCGCCCAGCAGGTCGCCAACACCAGCTTCGAGGATGATCCTCCCTGGAAAGTCGCTTTCAGGAGGGAGACCGATCGTCCGCATCGTCCGTGGTACCCGGACGGGGCGGTCCATTGCGCTCGGTACACGATGGACACAAACAACGCATACAACGGGCGGCGCAGCCTGCGGATCGAGCTGAGCCAACCCGGCGCGCGCGCCGGCATTTCGCAGGACGGTTATTGCCTGAAGGCGGGTCTGTCCTATCGTCTGCGCCTGCACCACCGGAGTTCTGAGCCCCTGAAGATTCGGGCCGTGCTCCACGGTGGCGGCGGCCGTGTGTCCGAGCCGGTCGAGATCGGCGAAGCGACTTCATCCTGGCAAGCGGCATCCGCCTCGCTCCGGGCGACGCGATCGCTCGACAACGCCACTCTCACCCTCGATGCCGAAGGGCCTGGCACGGTCTGGCTCGATCGCATCAGCCTGATCGGTGAGGACGCGGTCCTGGGTTTGTGGCGGGTCGACGTGGTCGAGACGGTCCGACGACTGCGTCCGGGGGTGATTCGGTTTGGCGGTTCAGCCGTCGAAACCTACGAATGGGATCAGTGTCTCGGCTCGTCGGATGAGCGCGCGCCGTTTGTCCAGACCTATTGGGGCGGCATCGAGGAGAACTTCGTGGGCGTCGAGGAGTTCGTGCAGTTCTGTCGCGAGGTGGACGCCGAACCGCTGATCTGCGTGCGATGGACGGGCCGAAAGCCGGCCGACGCCGCAGCCGAGGTCGAGTACTTCAATGGCGCTGCCGGCACGTCTTGGGGGCAACGCCGTGCCCGGAACGGCCATGCCGAGCCGTATGGCGTGCGGTACTGGCAAATTGGCAACGAGGTCGGCGGCCCGGAATACGACGGGGCCGTCCGCGCCTTTGCGGAGGCGATGCGCCAGGTCGATCCGTCCATCCGCGTACTCTCCTCGTTTCCGTCCGCTGACACGCTCCGGTCCTCGGGCGGCTATCTGGATTATCTCTGTCCCCATCATTACGGCTGTGCCGATCTGGTTGCGATGGCCGAGAACTTCGCTTCGCTCGAGCAGCAGATTCGACAGTTCGCCGGCAACAGGCCCGTGCGCATCGCTGTGACGGAATGGAACACGACGGCGGCGGACTGGGACCTGGGCCGGGCCAGCCTCCAGACCTTGCAGAACGCCCTGAGCTGTTCGCGCTACCACAACCTCATGCATCGGCATGCGGATTCGGTCGAGATCGCCGTGCGGTCAAACCTGATCGATTCGTTCGGGTCGGGCGTGGTTCTCACCGGCCCGGGCTGGTTGTATTGTGCACCGACCTACTATGCGCAATGCCTGTACGCGCGGGCGGCTGGAACCTTCCCTCTGCGCGTCGAACGGCGGACGCAGGATGCGGCTTCAGACCTGCCCTGGAACCTCCATGAGCCGGACCTGAGCGCCACGGTCAGCTCCGATGGCCGGACTCTCCGGGTATACGGCGTCAACTCGACCGGGCGGGCGATCGAAGTGCGAGCGGCGCTGGCCGGGTTCGGCGGGCCGGTGACGAGCGGGAACGCCTACGTGCTCCGCGACACCCAGGGCGCTGCGACAGCCGAGGTCCTGAACTCGCGCGACGAACCGGAGCGGGTGATCGTCTCGACCCGCTCCCAGAGACTGGCGAGGGGAATCCCGTGCTTCATTTCGCCCCGTTCAGCCTCACACTGTACGAGTTCGGTTTTTGAACGGAACACTCCGACGCCGGGCGATTCCCTCCGGCATCTCCGGCGATGCGTCTGGCTTGTTCGAGAGAGTCTTTCGACCGCGGGCCGCAGGCAATCGCCTGCGCGGCCGGCTCACCTCATCTTGTAGATCGTGACCGCGTCTCGAAATACCAGCAGTTCCGCGGCCCCGTCTCCGTCCAGATCAGCCGCGCGGAGCCAGTTCTCACCGTAGCTTTGCCGTGCGTGTGCAGTCAGTTCCTGCCGCAAGACCGTGTGCAGGGCGGTGTCGAGTACTACGATCTCCTCATGGTGGTGGGACCAGATCTCCATGAACTCGGGATAGGGTCCAGGGATGCCGCTTTGCTCTTGGTTGTATTGCGACGAACTTAGCACCAGATGCGGCTTCCCGCCCGGCGCGAGATTCGTCACGGTCACCAGGCTGAGCAGGACGCCGGTGTAGGGTGTCGAAGTGATGCGTATGCGCCGCCTCTCGGTGAATCGGGGCGTGAGCACGTGGAGGTATCCCGCTCTGTCGGTTGCGAGGATCTCGTCCCGGCCGTCCCGATCCAGATCGCAGGCATGGCAGCTTTCCAGACAGGCCCCCGCCTCGTAGGCGGCGACCGTGTTGCCCTGCGCGTCGAGGCAGAAGATCCGCCCGATCGTCGGTTTTCCTGGAAAACCGTTGGTCTGACGTCGAATCCGACTGGAGGACAGATGCGCAGGGAAAGCGTCTTCCAAGAGCATCTGGTTGAGCTGTGCGAGATCCCGGCCTTCTGGTCTTCTTCGCATCAAGGCTTCGGTTTCCCGAGACAAGGCGACGTCCCTGAAGCGTTCAGGATTGAACAGAGGACCACTCGCCGTGTGGTGCTTGAGCACCCGGACCAAGGCGCGGCGGATCGGAACCAGGTTTGGCTGATTGGTCAGGGAACTGGCGAGGGCTTCTTGGGCATTCGGGGGCACCCTGCGACTCAGGTCGATCGAGAGAGGGTCAGCGGGGTACACCAGCCGTCGCGCCAATCCCAGAGGATCGGCGATGTCTCCCACGAAAAACCGGGGGACGGAGCGGACCTCCGCCGATCCCGACATCCAGGCATAGAGTCTGGGCGCCGCGTTGGTGGTTTCGCGCACGAGAAACGGACGACAAGACGTAAACTCATCTCCCATGCATTGCCGCCACTTGAGGTTCCCATTCGCCTCTATCAGATAGAGGTACGATGCGTAGTCCGTTGTTCCATCTGGCGCGTCATGGCCGTTGCACACGGCGTAACTGCCCAGAGCGACCTCGCAATGGCTGTCCCCATCCAGATCGACCACTTGGATGACTGCGGGGATTCCTGCGATGGATTGGAGCCAGAGTGGTGCCTGCGGAGACGTCGGCGCAGAATCGAGATCGAAGCAAGCCAGGCCGCGTGGGGCGTGACCCCAGGGCGTGGTGACGAATGCCAGCAACTGGCGTCGGTCATCCCCATAGAGCTTGACCGCCTGGGGGGGAAACGACGCCATCGAGGTGGTTTGTGGGCGTCCGCCGATCCCCTCGTGGGCGATGGTGCCCTCGATCTGAAAATGCCCGACCCAGTCCTCACAGTTCTGGGCAACAGCGACCAGGTTGATCTCCTCGCCACGGGAGTAGTTGATCAACATCTCCTGAGCGACATGACCGCGCACGTCGGCCAGACCTGCCAGCGCGACATTCGACGAAACCGGCAACGGCAACTCCGGGATCGGGAGCTTCTCAGCGTCCAGCCACAAAACGGGTGTTGATCGTGCTGCCGTGAGGCGATGCCCGACCACCCGGGT
>DAOOQY010000273.1:0-6075 GCA_035389025.1 Verrucomicrobiota bacterium | reverse complement strand
CGAAGAAATCGAGGTACTCGGTCACCTCCATGTCCTTGTACACCCCGAAGAAGTCGGGCATGTAGCCAATGATGTGCCGCACCGCATCGGCGTCCTTGACGACATCGTGTCCCAGGACCTCGGCCGTGCCGGCCGAAGGCATCAGGAACGTCGCCAGAATCCGGAGGGTCGTGGTCTTGCCCGCCCCGTTCGACCCGATGAAACCGAACAGATCGGCCAGATTCACCGTCAGGCTGAGGCTGTTGAGCGCCACCATGTCCCCATAGAGACGGGTCAGATTGAGCGTTTGGACGGCCGGCTTCGGGTCGGTGCCGGCCTGGGCTTGCGAGGCGTTGCTTACCGGTGTCGCTTGCATGGGGTCTTTCAAGGGGCGGGCGCCGCCGGCGCCCGCCCGCTCACGGGAACGGCCAGGCGATAGAGAGTGCTCTGCGCGCGGCGCGGCGGTTTGTGCTTCAACATGGAACTGGCTGTCGGGCCGCGCCCGGCGTCCCACGCCAGGAGCACGGCGTCGCCGCGCGCGACCAACGAACTCAACTCGAATCCCGGCGGGTAAACAAACGCGCGCTGCTGTCCCTGGTACAAACCCAACTGGCTGATGAACGTCGCGGCAATCAGCGTGTTCGGATTCGCTTCGAGCCGCGCCTGCGCCGTGCTCCCAAAGGCCTGGCGCCGCGCCGACGCCGCGCCCGTGAAACCCTGTCCGAACCGCCGCACATACTGTTCGAGCGCCTGACCGGTAGAAAGCTGGACCTGCGCCGCCTTGGTCTCTCCGGCATCGAGGCCGCCCAACTCGTAGATCTGCCCCCGCAACACCAGGTGCAGGCTCGAAAACGCATGGGACAGACCGTTGCGCACCGTCACGCGGATCGAGCTGCCCTCTTCCTGGATGTCCAGAGCCAACGGCGCCGCAGCCGGCTCGGTCCAGTCGCTGACATACAAGAGCGACGTCCAGACCGGCACCTCGACCTCGGCTCGAAAGCTGTTCGCGACAATCTCGGCCTCGACCCGGCTGCTCTCCTGGCCCCCGCCCGAGGGCCCGAGGAACTCGCCCCGCAGAGCCGCGAACGGCTGATCGCCCGCCAGGCTGTAACGGGCGTTCACCGACGAGTAGAGCGATGCATAGGTGCGGCCCCGCAACTCGACATCGCCGGCGCGCGGCAGGACATCGACCAGATGCAACTCGTTCCACTCCGTCTCACCCGCGCGCAGCTTGTAGCCGATGAAATAGATCAGCAGCGAAAACGCCACCACATAGATCGGGAAGGTGATCCAGGTCAGCATCTGGCGGTTGATCTTCTTGAGCCACCAGTGATCGATCGGGCCGATCACCAGCAAATACACCACAAGCAGCGCAAGCAGCCACTCGACCGGCAGCTTGCGTACCTGCCGCGAATCGATCATCGCGCCCAACACGCTGTCCACACTCCAACCGCCATAGTAAAACTGCGTCGGTTCGTCCAAAGTGTCGCCGGGCAGCTTGAAGAGCCGCGCCCAAAACCAGGACCGGTTCTTCCACGACTTGAACGGCTCGCGTTCCGGACTGAAGGCCAGCACGGTCACCTGGCCGCGCCCGCGGGGGGCGGTCACAACCAGCGGCGCACCGCCCAGGGACACCACCGCCTCCCCGTCATTCAAGACGGTCGAGAAGGCCGGGAACTCCGCCAACTCGAATGCCGGGTCCGGCTGCAACGCGGCATACGGATCGGCCCCGGACGCCGCCGGCGGTGGACGGCCCGGGGTGCGACTCGCACCGGGCGCCGGGTTGAAGGACCTCGAGGAGCGCAGGTCGGCGCCGGACCGCAGCCATTCGTGGAGGACGCCCTGGCTGCGGTTGGTTCGAATCTCGCCGAGCGTCACCGGCAGCAGCCCGCGCAGCCACTTCAGGCTTTCGATGTCCTGGGCCTGCTCCGGAGCAACGACGAGGTGTCCGCCCCCATGCACCCACGCGAGCAGGGCATTGACCTGGTTCACCTTCAGTTCCAGCGCCTTCTCGGAGTTGAGGTAGAGCGTGCCCAACCCCTCGAGCGCCAGCGACTGATCGGGAAACTGCTCGGGCGTCATCCGCGCCACCTGCGGCTGGACCTCGGGACGCCCCCCGCGCACCTCGGGCAGCGTCGGCAGCCCGCCAAACGTGCGCGCCAATCCGCCCACCATGAACGTCTCCCATCCGATATCCTTGGCCCGCAGATCGAGTCGTTCCCCGCGCAGCTTGCGCTTGGCATCGAATAGGCGCGCATCCCAACTGGCATACCGGCTCGCCCCCGCAAACACCGGCAGGGAAAACCGCTTGCGCGTGTTTGTCGGCAACTCGATGCGCATGCGCCGCGCCTGGCCGGCCCCGACCTGCCGCGACGAAAGCTCGAACACCGCGTCGAAAGCCGGACCGTCGTTGTAAATCTCGCACGCAACCGGAAACCACGCCGCCTCCCGGACGATCCCGTCGTTGCCACCGCCGCTCCCGTAGCCCAGAAAAACGTCGAATTGCAGTTCAGCGCGCGCAAGCGCTCCGGACAAAACCAACCCGGCGGCCAGTGTCAACCATGCCAACGCCCGGCGGCGCTGTTCGCTCCGCCGCAAGCTCATCATGACGTTGTCGGTTCGCTTCACGTCGCCCAAATCCAGTCACCAGCGTTATAGTCCACCCCGCCCCGGACGCAACGCCCGAATTCCGTCTTTCCGCTCCTGCGTCACGGATAGATGCGTCCCCGCCGCCCGGGGCTCGATCGGGACCGACAACATGTTGGCTCTTCCGGCAAGCCCGGATTCCAGATTACTCCTTCAAGTGGGGAGAATTCCGGGCTAGAATCCACGCATGCGCCTGCTCCTGCTGCTCATGCTGTCGCCGTTGGTGGTTCGAACGGCGATCGGATCGACCGCGGCCTCCGCCCCCCCGCCAACCCCGCGCGCCGCCGTTTGGCAAGGCGACGCGACCCCCGAAAACAAAGGGTTCGCCCGCGAGATCGGGCGCCTGGTCCAAAGTGCCGGCTGGGACATCGAATTCCTGGACAGCGCGGCCCTGACCAATGTCACGCAGTTGACGGCGGATCGCTACGGACTCCTGGTTCTCCCCGGCGCCCGCCGCCTGCCAATGGAGAGCATCGCCTCGATTCAATCCTACCTCGGGGCTGGCGGCGACATGATCGCCCTCGGTCTGCCGGCCTGGGACACGCCCGTGTTCAGCTTGGGCGACCGTTGGATGACCCGGGACGAATACGAGGCCGCACTCGCCGATCAGACGCCCCGGCGGTACTTGCTCCGGTTCACCCTCGAACCCCAGACCCATGCCCAGCCGTCCGACACATCCCGCACCGAGGCGCCACCCGTGCCGGTCGATTCGGCTGCGCTCGATCGCTGGAGCCGGCACACGAACCTCCCGACCGCGCCCGCCGTGCGCACGGTGGATAAGGGTCAAGACGGCGCCGCGCTGCACGTCACCTTGGATCGCCTCGAAGGCTGGGACACTCTCGAACCGCCGTCCCGGGCCTGGTCGTTTGCGCCCGGTCATACCCTCACCTGTTTCGAGGCCAAAGGCAGCGCCAATACCCGTCAACTGGCTGTCGAGTGGATCGAGCAGGACGGCTCGCGTTGGATTGCCACCGTCGACCTCGCCCCACAATGGCGCCGCTACGCCCTGCCCCCCGAGTCGTTTCGACCTTGGCAGCCTCCAGCAGGCCGAGGAGGCCCGGGCGACCGGGTCAACCTCGCCCGGCTGGCGCGCTTCACGCTGGGCCTGGCGCTGACACACACGAGCGTCGAACCCGGAAAGCAGGAGTATTGGTTCGCCAATCTGGGCACCGCGCCAAATCCCTTCGGCGCCGCATCCGCCCCCGCAAGCCTTCCCGTGCCCCGAATCGAATCCTTCGCGCCGGACTACATGGTCTATCCAGTCGGCACCGCGGTGACAATCCGCCCGCCGCACTGGCAGACACTGCTCCGCCCAAACAAACCGGATGCCGCCCAAACCGCCGCGACGGCGGTCGATAGCGTCGTCATCCCTGCCTGCCAATCGCTGGTGGCGCTGCATCCGCGACCCCGCGGTGTCGGGTTTGAGCAGGATCGCCCCTATCGCTGGCAGCCCATTCTCGAAGCGCAGGACCTCGAGACCTCGGACTTCCGGGGAACGGTGGCGGCGCTGATTGCGCACCTCAAACCGCCGTATCGCGACGGTGTCTGGGCACTGTTCACCCCGGACGATCCCGCCTTCTATCGCCGACCCGAGGTCGCCGGCTGGATCGAGCAAACGGCGCGCCGGCTGCGCACACCCGTCTACCTGGCCGAGGGCGGCAGTCAGTTCTTCACTCTGTTTCCAGATCAGGCGGCGCCGCTCGGCGCGCGCGTGGCGAATTTGGGCGGATGCACCGCCACGAACCTGCAAGTCGTCCTGACCGTGAGCGAGAGACGCCGCGGAACGCCAGTCCACCGTCATCAGGAGGCCCTCAGCGTCGAGGCGCATGGGATGGCGATCGTGACCAATGCATGGACCCCGGGTCCGTGGCCCGAGCAAGGCTGCGTCGTCGCGGCCCAACTGCTGGCGGACAATCGGGTCATTGACGAGTTGCGCCACGACTTGAACCGCTGGGAACCGAAGGCCGAGCCCGAGTTCCTCGAAGCGCGCGACGGCGCCTTCTGGATGGCGGGGCGGCGGTGGAAGGCTCATGGGGTGAATTACATGCCCTCCTCGGGCATCGGCGTCGTCAGCGAGTATTTCGAGTACTGGCTGGGCCGCGGGGCATACGATCCCGAGGTGATCGGACGCGACCTGCGGCGCATCAAGGCGATGGGCCTCAATTCCATCAGCGCGTTTGTCTATCACCGCGACCTGCACGCCCAGCACCTGCTCGATCTGCTCCTCCAATGCGAACAACTCGGGCTCAAGGTCAATCTCTCGCTGCGGCCCGGCACGCCCATGGACTTCCGATGGGACGAAATGCGCGCCCTCATCGAGCATTACCGCCTCGCGCGCAACGACACGGTCATCGCCTACGACCTCGCCTGGGAACCGAGCCACTACGATCAGCGCCATCAGCAACGCCTCTACACGCAGGCCTGGGCGGAATGGGTGCGCCGTCACCACGGCTCGCCCGCTCAGGCCCTCGATACCTGGGGCGAACCAAACACAAACGCCCGCCCCTCGACACCGAGCCCCGACACCACCGCGGACGTGCCCGTGCCCGCCATGTCCGAACTCACCCAGGACGGCCCGTGGCGCAAACGCATCGCCGATTACCGCGCCTTCCTCGATGAACTGCTGGCCGGCAAATACGCCGAGGCGCGCCGCCTGGTCCGATCGATCGACCCCAATCACCCCGTCAGTTTCCGAATGCAGCACGCGGGCGACCCCACCTACAATGCCGAGGGAATGCTGCCTTACGACTTCTACGGCCTGCGTGACGCCGTGGACATCTGGGAACCGGAGGCGTACGGACGCATTGGCGACTGGGAGCGCGTCAAGCCGGGCCACTTCACGGCCGCCTACGCCCGCCTGTGCGATCCGGCCAAACCGGTCCTCTGGTCCGAGATGGGATACAGCGTCTGGGACTCCCAACGGCGCGCGCCCGCCCCAACCAGGCTCGAGTTCGCCGCGCGATATTACAGGGACTTCTACCGCATGCTGCGCGAGTCGGGCGCCGACGGCGTTTTCTTCTGGTGGTACCCCGGCGGCTACCGGGCGAATGAAAACAGCGACTTCGGCATCATCCACCCCGACGGCACCGACCGCCCCGTCACCCGCGTCATCCGCGCCGAGGGCCCTCTCTTCCTCGCCGCTCCACCCGCGCCGGCGGCCACACGCTGGATCGAGGTGGACCGCGATCGCGACGCGCGGGGCCTGCACGGAATCTACGAAGCCGTCAAAGCCGAGTACTGGAGCATCGTCGAGGCGGGCGGCCAAGCCGGCCTCAGATGGAAACGACTGCCCGGCGGGCGTTAGCCCCGTTCGATTTTAATTAAACAGTACTTGACAGTGTCGTTATTTGCAGGCAGTGTGCTTTGTGATGGATGCCCCGCGCATTTGACTGGACGTTGTTATGGGATCAGGAACCGAGACGATGACGCTGGTGGACCTGGCCGAACGGT
>DAOOQY010000272.1:0-6079 GCA_035389025.1 Verrucomicrobiota bacterium | reverse complement strand
CGCGCTGTTCGGTGTACCGCCTTCAGGCGGCTCGTGGCCAAAATGAGAACCGCTGACACCGTCCTTGACGATGGAGCCGCCAATGCCGTAATTTGCGCACTAATCCCAAAGTGACTGGCACGGCTCGATTTCTTGAAGAAGTGCCGCGATCTGACCGGCATGGGGGACTACGTCCCGCATGGCACAGTTCCTCTGCGGCAAAGCGTTGAATGCAGCTATTCATCCATTATGAAGACACCGTGTCTATTGCTCCTGACAGTCTGGGTGTGCTCCGCTTTTGCCGCGGACACCCCTGCGCCAACACCCCCTGCGGCCACAGCGGCACCGCCACCCTCGGCCACGCCTCGTCGTGGGGCGGCGGAGTTGGAGAAACTGGTCGAGCCGATCGCGCTCTACCCCGATCCGCTGATTGCAACCATCCTGCCTGCGTCCGTCTATCCGCTTGAGATTGTCCAGGCAGCGCGCTTTGTGGCGGACACGAACAACCTTGCCAAGCTCGACGCGCAGCCGTGGGACGCAAACGTGAAGGCTGTGGCGCGCGTCCCTGCGGTGATACAGAAGATGAACGAGGACCTCGCGTGGACGATGGAACTGGGCGAGGCATTCCTGGCGCAGGACAAGGACCTGCTGGACGCCATTCAGACCCTGCGCGGCAAGGCGCAGAAGCTGGGGACCCTCAAGACAACGCCGCAACAGGTCGTTGTCGTCACGAACATGGTTGTGGAGACCAGAGTCGAGCAGCGGGTCGTTGTTGTGACCAATACGGTCGTCCAAATCCAGCCTGCCAATCCGCAGGTGGTGTATGTGCCGACGTACAATCCAGCCGTCGTCTATTACCCGCTTCCGCCGGCCTATGTCGGCCCGCCGCCCGTGCTGACCTTCGCAGCCGGGGTGGCCGTGGGCGCCATCATCGCCAACAACTGCGACTGGCACGGCGGTGGTGTCTACATCGGGGGCGGCGGCATGGTGGTCTGGGGTGGCGGCAGCTTCCATGGCGACGTCGACATCGATGTCAATCGCAACGTCAACGTGAATCAGAATGTCAACGTCAACCGCAACGCGAACATCTCCGGCAGCCGGTCCGCCAGCGTCGGACAAACCGGCACGCAACAGAAGTGGCAACCCGACCCGAACCGGCTGAGCAGGAGCGGCACGCCCACCGCCACAACCTCGGCCTCTCGCCCAGAGGCGCGGGGCTGGAGTTCTGGGGCGAGCCGCCCTTCCGCCCAGCCGGGCACGGCATCCCGTCCCAGCGCTTCGACAGGTGGGGCCGCGGCGAGGCCTTCGACAGGCACGCCTGTATCGAGCCGTCCGGTCGCTTCGCCTGGCGCGGCTCGTCCGAGTCCATCGCCCGGTGCCCCCCCGATGCGGTCCGGTCCCTCCGCCAGCGGTTCTTCGTTTTCGAGCAGCGCCTTTGCCGGCGCGCACAGCGGTGCGAACGAGCGTGATTTCAGCAAGCGCGGGGCTTCAAGCCGCAGCGTGGGCGGCGGGGCTGCGTTCAGTGGCGGGCGTGGCGGGGGCCGTCGGTAGATTCTGATCCAAACCACTCATCTGTTCTTGTGTACCATGAAGACATCATCGCAGGTTTCTCCCCTGCCCTTTCCCAGAGGCTTCTTCTCCCACTTCTCCATGCGCCCTCTGGCCCTGGCGTTGACCTGTGGCGCATCGCTCGCTGTCTGCGCCGCTGAGATGGGCCAGACCTTCGCCACGCCTGAGGCCGCCGTGTCGGCCCTGGCGACCGCCGCCGGCACGCAGGACGCGAATGCGCTCCGACTCATCTTTGGGCCGAGAACGGCGGAGATCGAGAACCCGGATCGTGTCCAGGCCACCAATGATCTTCGGGCGTTCGCAACGGCGTTTGCCCAAACCAACCGGATCGTCCGCGAATCGGACTCGAAGTGCGTGCTCGAAGTCGGACGCGACTTCTGGCCTTTCCCGGTCCCGCTCACGAACCGGGACGGACGCTGGTTTTTCGACACCGCGGCGGGCAGAGACGAGTTGCTCAACCGGCGCATCGGCAGAAACGAACTCGCCACGATCGAGTCGGCGCGCGCCTACGTCCAGGCCCAGCGCGAATACGCCATGAAAGACCGTGACGGCGACGACGTGCTCGAGTTCGCGCAGAAGTTTGGCAGCGCGCCCGGTCAGAAAGACGGGCTCTACTGGCCGCCGGAACTCGATGGCGAGATGAGTCCGATGGGTCCGCTCGCGGCCCAGGCTCACGCCGAAGGCTACCAACACCTCCGTCAAGAGGGCGCCTCGCGCGAGCCCTTTCACGGCTACTTCTTCAAGGTCCTGACCCGGCAGGCCAAGTCCGCCCCCGGCGGCAAGTATGACTACCGCATCAACGGCAACATGATCGGCGGTTTCGCCCTCGTGGCGTGGCCGGCCGAGTATGGCGAGAGCGGCATCATGACCTTCATTGTCAACCAGCAGGGCCGGGTCTACCAGAAGGACCTGGGGCCAAACACCGCCCGAATCGCGGCGACGATGACGGCCTACCACCCCGGCCAGACCTGGACGGTCTCGCGTGAATGACGTGCCGTTCCCCGGGGATCGCGCCTGCGAGAGCGAGGCCATCGCCATCGTGGTTCCCGGCACCGTGTGAATGCTCTCTCCCATTGAGATGCGAGCCCATTGTCTTCAGATCATGCGCCAGAGGGTGGCGACGAGAAACGTGACGGCGAATCCCAGGGCGAGCGGCAAGGCGGCGGCCACAAGCGTCCATTTGCCGCTGCCGGTTTCCTTGTAGATGGTGTAGAGCGTCGTGCTGCACGGGTTGTGGAGCAGGCTGAAAAGCATCAGGTTCACGCCGGTAAGGGCCGTCCACCCGCCGGCGGTCAGCAACTGGCCGATGGCCTGTCTGGAATCGAGTTCGAACAGGACGCCGGCGCCTTCGCCGATCCCCTGGCTGCCGGTCATCATGACGGTCAGCATCAGGATGGTTGGGATGACGATTTCGTTGGCGGGGATGGCGATGATATAGGCGAAGAGGATCACACCGTTGAGCCCGATCAGGAGTCCGATCGGGTCGAAGAAACGGACACAGTGAGCGGCAAGGCTCTCGCCGCCGACGTGGATATTGGCGCTCAGCCAGATGACCGCGCCGGCCGGCAACGCAAAGACTACCGCGCGCCACAAGACGAACAGCGTCCGGTCGATCAGCGATGTCCAGAGCGCCTGCCAGACGCGGGGCGGGCGGTACGGAGGCAGTTCGAGGCTGAACGTGCTGACCTCTCCGCGCAAGACAGTCCGCGAAAGCGCCCAGCCGACCGCAAGGGTCATGAACACGCCCAGAAGGGCCACGCTGGTGACGGCGGCTGAGGCGACGAGGCCGGCCATCGGGGCGGGCGCGAGCGTGCCGACGAAGACGGTGGCGATCAGGAACTGGGTGGGCCAGCGCCCGTTGCAGAGGGCGAAGTTGTTGGTGAGGATGGCCAGCAAACGTTCGCGCGGGCTGTCGATGATGCGCGCGGCCACCACGCCGGCGGCGTTGCAGCCGAAGCCCATCATGGTGGTCATGGCCTGTTTGCCGTGGGCGCCGGCCTGCTTGAACAGGCGGTCGAGATTGAACGCGATCCGCGGCAGGTAGCCGAAGTCCTCGAGCAATGTCAGGAGCGGGAAGAAGATCGTCATGGGCGGGAGCATGACGCTGACCACCCAGGCGGTTGCCAGGTACATCCCGTCCACCACCAGGCCGGTGAGCCACCCGGGCGCGCCCAGGGTGTTGAACGCGCCCTTGAGCCCGGGGTGCACCGTGTCGACCAGCAGAGAAGCCAGCAGGGTGGACGGGACGTTCGCGCCGGAAATCGTGAGCCAGAACATGGCGCCGAACAACAGAAGCATGATGGGGAACCCCCAGACACGACTCGTCCAGGCGGTCGATGGTGCGGTCGATGGTCGGCCTCGCGGCCCGGCCCGGACGCGAAACCGCGCGGTCCGCGACGCGGGCGGCCTGGCGGTAGAGGCCCTCGACGACCTGTTCGTGGACGTCGCCCGCAAGTTGTTCTCGCCATCGCTCGGCCGTGGCCAGGATCGCCTCGGCTGTCGGGCGTTCCGAAGATGTGGATGACGGATGCGGGTTCATACCGTCAGTTGCCGGACGTCGCAGACGCCCGCCCAGGCACGCCGAGGTCGGCCAGGCGCCCGCTCTTGAGGGCCGCGACGATCGAGTCGTCACCGCCCAGGAGCCGCACGGCAACCCAGCGCGGATTGGGCAGATCGGGGTAGGCCGCCGCGAGTTGAGCCATCAACTCGGTCAGCGCGGGCTTGAGCGCGTCCGGTTCGGTCTCGAGCCGCTTGGGGCGACACCGGACTTCGCCGGAAGCCACGCCGCGGATGGCCTCGATGAGTTCCGGGAGACCTCTGCCGTACCGGGCTGAGGCGGCGACGACCGGCACACCCAGATCGCGCGCCAATTGCCGATCGTCCACGCTAAAACCGTGGCGCTTCGCCTCGTCGATGAGATTCAGGCAGACGACCGCCCGGTCCGTGATCTCGAGGACTTGCAGGGCGAGATTGAGGTTCCGTTCGAGCCGTGTCGCGTCGGCCACAATGACGGTCACGTCGGGCTGGCCGAACAGGATGAAGTCGCGGGCGATCTGTTCATCCAGGCTGGTCGAGAGAAGCGAATAGGTGCCGGGCAGGTCCACCAGCTTGAAGCGTTTCCCGTCGTATTCATAACCGCCCTCGGCACGGGCCACTGTCTTGCCAGGCCAGTTGCCGGTGTGCTGGCGCAAACCGGTCAAGGCGTTGAAGACCGTGCTCTTGCCGGTGTTGGGATTGCCCGCCAGAGCCACGACGTAATCCCAGCGGTCCGGAGCGATGCCGAGTTTCCTGAGCTGCGCGGCCCGCCGCACGGGGCAGGCGGCGCAGGCCTCGCCCGAAGGCCCAATCGGGCCGGGCGTCGAATGCGGAACGGAGTCGCTCATCGGTCCGGGACGTCGCGCGAACTCACGCGGATCAGGTTGGCCTGCTCGCGCCGCAGGGCCACGACCGTCCCGCGCACGCGATACGCGGTCGGATCACCGCCGGGGCTGACCATTTCGACCTCGACTCGAGTGCCGGGAACGAAACCAAGGTCGAGGAGGCGCCGCCGTTCGGGGCCGCGGCAGGCGGGCGAGAGTCCGATGACGCGGGCCGGGACGCCCGGTTGGAGGCCCGAGAGGAACTCCTCCTCGATCAACTCTTCGGTCCGGAAGTCGGGCAGAAGATCGATCGAGACGTTCTCGGCCAGGACGGGGGCCAGGACATGCTCGTTGCCATCCGCCCAGAACCGGATGCGCGTGGGCGATTTGTCGATGACAAAAGCCCTCATGCCGGGGCGCAGGCCCGTCGCCATCAACTGGCGATAGACTGTGTCCGGCTCGTCCTCGATGTGCGTAATCACGGCCGGGGTGTCGGGATCGACGCTGTTGAGCGTGCGCCCCTGCTCCCCTTCCAACGCCCCGTCTGCCTTCGGAATGGCGTCGCCATGCGGGTCGTGCGTGGGATGGCCCAGGCGCGCCGCCAGCGCGTCGGCCTCCTGAGGGGTCAGAAGGTGCTCCTGCCGTTCCGCCCGATGATGCCATTCGCCTTCCGCCACGCCGGTCTGTTCCGCCAGGTAGCTTTCCCAAAGACGATGCGCCCGCACGATGTGCAGCCCGAGCTCGCGTCCGGCCGACCGCAGACGGAGGCGCCCGCTTTCGAACGTCAGGAGCGCGCCCGCCTCCAACTCCTCGAGCAGACGCGCGGCGGCGCTGGTTGTGATCTGGAGGACCCCGGCGATGCTGTCGAGCGTTGCGACGCGTCCGTTGGCCTCGCACTTAAGGATGTGCTTGAGGGCGTCCTCGCGACGCGTGCGCCGGGCCAGTTCCTGCGCCTGGCGCCACCGGGCGGCCAAGCCGTGGCGGGGCCAGACCACAAGAACGATCAGCGCCACTCCGAGCCCGATCGCCAGTCCGTGAGACATGGCCCAAGGCAGCATGGAACCGGAGGGTCAACGTTGAATGCGCGCGGAGCCGCCCTGGGCGAAGGCGCGGACCTGTTCGAGCGTGGCCATCGTGGTATCGCCGGGGAAGGTCGTGAGCAACGCGCCGTG
>DAOOQY010000271.1:0-6090 GCA_035389025.1 Verrucomicrobiota bacterium | reverse complement strand
CCCTGGCCTCCTTGCTGCCTTGCTGCGGTTCGATGGCAGCGCTGGACGCCGCCGCATGGCTGACGGCCTGGCGAAAGAGGTCGGACGCCGCCGCGAAACGGGCGCCGTCCCAGGCCTGATAGCCGGCGTTGAACTCCGCAACCCCCGCGCCAACCAACCGACTCGCGCGCTCGTCCGCCTGCGCCAGCAGCGCGGCGCACAGCATCATGAGTGGCATCGAACGCGGCATAAGACGGACCGACTTGTACGCCGACACCGTTTGTTCTCCAAGCGGATTCAGCGGTTGGGATTGTCAGGCGCGCCCTTTTCAGCTATGCACCTGCCCATGCCGCAACGCGTATTGATCGTCGGAGCCGGTCCGGGGGGTCTCGCCACCGCCATGCTGCTGGCCAAGGCCGGCTTGGAGGTCACGGTCCTCGAGAAAGAGCCGCGCGTTGGGGGACGCACCTCGCCGATCGAAGGTCAGGGGTACCGATTCGACCTGGGCCCAACCTTCTTTCTCTACCCGCAAGTCCTCGAGGAGATTTTTGCCGAAGTCGGACGCGACCTGAAGCGCGAAGTGCCGATGCGGAAGCTCGATCCCCAATACCGGCTCATCTTCGGCGCCGGCGGGGAACTGCTGTGCACATCGGATGTCGAGCGCATGGTCGCCGCCATTGCGATGCTGGCGCCGGCCGACGCCCCTCAGTTCCGACGGTTCATGAACGACAACCGGACAAAGCTCGAGAAGTTCGCCCCGTGCCTGCAGTCGCCCTTCCTGAGCTGGGCCGATCTCCTGCAAACCCGCCTCCTTGCGGTGCTGCCCTATCTGAAGCCGTTGAAGTCGCTGCATGCCGAACTGGCCGGCTACTTCGCCGATCCGCGCCTGCAACTGGCCTTCACCTTTCAGTCCAAGTACCTGGGGATGTCCCCCTTCCAGTGCCCCAGCCTCTTCTCGATCCTTTCCTACCTCGAATACGAGCACGGCATCTGGCATCCGACGGGCGGCTGCAGCGAACTCACGCGCGGCATGGCGCGGGTCGCCAAGGAACTGGGCGCTCGCATCCGGCTGGGCGAGCCGGTTCAGGAGATTCTCTTCGAAGGCCGGCGGGCAGTCGGCGCGCGCACGGCCCAAGGCGAGCATCGCGCCGACGCCGTCGTCGTGAACGCCGACTTCGCGCATGCAATGACCACGCTGGTCCCGAACCGGCTGCGTCGGCGATGGACCGACGCGGCCATCGCGCGCAAGCGGTTCTCGTGCTCGACGTTCATGCTCTACCTGGGCATCGAGGGCCGATGCGACCAACTCGATCACCACAACATCTATATCACAAAAAACTACCGCCAGAATCTCGAGGACATCGAACAGCGCCATGTCCTGACCGACGACCCGTCCTTCTATGTCGAGAACCCGTCCGGCATCGACGACACCATGGCGCCGCCCGGTCACAGCGCGCTTTACCTGCTCGTGCCCGTCAGCCATCAGCACCCGAACCTGGACTGGACCAGGGAGCGCGACCGGTATCGCCAGGTGGCACTGCGGCAACTGGCCAAAGTCGGGCTTCCTGACATCGAGAAGCGCATCCGATTCGAGCGCGTCCTGACCCCAGCCGACTGGGAACGGAATGTCGGCGTCTACCGCGGGGCGACCTTCAACCTCGCCCACAACCTGGGCCAGATGCTCCACCTGCGCCCGCGCAATCGGTTCGAGGAATTCGAGCGCATGTACCTGGTCGGCGGCGGAACCCATCCGGGCAGCGGATTGCCGGTCATTTTCGAATCCGCCCGCATCAGCGCGCGGCTCTTGCTCCAGGATTTGGGCTGAGATCGGGTCCGGGAAACTCAATCCGACCCGCCTCCCGGCATCGGCGCGCGGCGGAGAACAAACTTGAAGGTCGCGCCCCGGCCTGGGGCGCTCTCGACCCAGACACGCCCGCCGTGAGCCTGGACGATGTGCTTGACAATCGATAGGCCCAGCCCGGTCCCCCCTTCCTCGCGCGAGCGCGCCTTGTCGATCCGGTAGAACCTCTCGAAGACACGGTTCAAAGCCTCGGATGGCAGCCCGGGGCCGTCGTCGGCAACATGCACCTCGAGTTCGTCCGCGGCGCCGGACTTGGACCCGACGCGGACCACGCCGCCAACCCGCCCGTACTTGATTGCATTGTCGATCAGATTCGACAGCACTTGGTGAAGCCGTCCGCGGTCGGCCAAAACAACAGCCGGCGCCATATCGCTCTGGAACTCGACCTGTTTGGCGACGGCTTGGGCTTGGAATTCCTCGAACACCTCGCTCACCAAGGATCGCAAATCCACCGGCTCGATCTTCAGTTGCGAGCGACCGGACTCGAGCTCCGAAATGGTGAGCAAATCTTCAACCAAAAGGGCCAGACGTTGCGCGTTCCGGTCAATGATGCGCAGGAACTTCTCGGTGAGCGCGGGATCGCTCTTGGCGCCTTCGAGCAGCGATTCCGCAAACCCCTGGATCAAGGAGAGCGGGGTGCGCAGCTCGTGGCTGACGTTGGCCACGAATTCCTGCCGGGTCCGTTCGAGCTGCTTGAGACGCGTCAGGTCATGAAAGACAAGTATCAAACCGCCCGATTCCCCGCCGCCATCCTGCAGGGCGGCGGCGTTGACCGCGACCCATCGCTCCTCGTCGCCCGGCAGCTTCAGCTCGAAGCCGCGCACGACAGGCTCGCGGGTCAAACGCTCGACCAGCAACGCCAGCTCGTGCGAGCGGACGGCCTCGATCAATGGACGCCCGGCACACTCGCCGCCGAGGGCAAGGAGACGGGCGCACGCGTCGTTGGCGAGTCGGATGCACCCCTTCGCATCAAGCCAGAGAACCCCGTCGGCCATGCTGTTCAGAAGGGCGTGCTGCTCGGCCCGCGCGCGCGTCTCGGTCTCCCCCAGGCGTTGCCCCAGGGCGTCGCGCTCGGAACGCGCCCGGGCTTCCTGACGCGCGACCCTGCGATGCCAGTACACCTGCGTCGCAATCAGCGCCGCACTCAGAAGGACGATCAGCGGCAATTCCATGGCATCACACCCTCAGGCCATGTCAGGCCCATGCGCCGTGCCCAAGCCCGGACATCTCAGGCTGGGTCGAGGACACAAATGCCCGGGCCTGGGCAGACCAGGCCCGCTCGGCCGTCCTGCGGCCAAGACCCGCACGTGTCATTCGACAAACCGATAACCGACACCGCGAACGGTGTCGAGGTGCTTGGCGGCCGGGCCGAGCTTCTCCCGCAGCCGGCGCATG
The DNA here is from genome assembly GCA_035389025.1 of Verrucomicrobiota bacterium. Lineage (GTDB taxonomy): Bacteria > Verrucomicrobiota > Verrucomicrobiia > Limisphaerales > J093 > MWFF01. The sequence goes on along the minus strand of DAOOQY010000271.1, from coordinate 2,855 downwards.
TGCGTGTCGACCGTGCGCGTGTCGATCAGGCTCTCGTAATGCCAGACATCCTGGAGAAGTCGGTCGCGGGATTGCACCCGCCCGGCCCGTTCGGCAAGAACCGTCAACAGGCGAAACTCGGTCGCGGTCAACTCGATCGCCTTGCCCTTCCAGAGGACTTCGTGCCTGGGAGGGTCGATGACCAGGTCGCCGAAGGCGAACCGCTCGGGCGGGGACACCTCCTGTTGATGGCGCTGGAGGACGTTCTTGACGCGCAGGACCAGTTCGCGCGGACTGAACGGCTTGGTGACGTAGTCATCGGCGCCCAGTTCGAGCCCCAGCACCCGGTCCATCTCGCTCGCCTTCGCCGTCAGCAGGATGATCGGGATGCGGGCGGTCGTCGGATCGCGTCGAAGGACCTTGCAGACCTCGATGCCGCTCATCTCGGGAAGCATGACATCGAGCACGATCAGATCGGGCAGAGAGGCGCGGGCCTTCTCGATCGCCTCCGCTCCGTCCTCGGCGCCCGTGACCTCGTAGCCGGCCTGGCGCAGGTTGAACTCGACAAGCTCGAGCGCATCGGGCTCGTCATCGACGACCAGAATCTTGGCTTTCATCGCACATGTCACGCGGGCGGCGCGGTGGACGGATGGGAATGCCGGATGTCGACGGCTTCGCGCAAGTAAACGGCTTCCTCGGCGACGTTCTTGGCGTGGTCGGCAACCCTCTCGAGGCTGCGCGAGACGACCATCAGGTTCAGACACCGCTTGATGTTCTGCGGGCTCTCGGCCATGACGGCTTCGAGTTCGGCCAGGATTTGCCTGTTGAGGGCGTCGACCTCCTTGTCCTCGGCGACCAAGGCCCGGGCCGCGGCGGTGTTGCCCGAGACAAAGGCGTCGAGCGCGTTGCGGAGCATTCGGACGGCGCGTTCGGCAAGCTGAGGGATGGCAGACGCGGTCTTGAGGGGCGGTTCCTGGTTCAACTCGCGGGTGCGTTTGGCAATCTTGGTGGCCTCATCCCCGACCCGTTCGAGGTTCTGTGTGATCTTCATCGCCACCGTGATGAGGCGGAGATCCGAAGCCAATGGCGCCTGAGCCAGGAGCCCGATCGCCAACTCGTCCAACTCCATCTCCAGCTCGTCCAAAACGGTGTCGTCCTCCTTGACCTTCTGGGCGAGGGCGTCGTCGCGGTTCCGCAAGGCCTCGACGGCCCGGTTGACCGCGTTTTCCGCGTAGCTCGCCATGACAAGGAGCCGCTGTTTGAGCACCGACAGCTCGTGTTCGAAATGTTCCATACAAGAGAATCCTTGACCGGTGAAAGGTGTTGTAGACAAGTCAAGTGTCTGTGCTGCGTTGATGGGTCAAGGATTCTAGCCGAAACGGCCGGTGACGTAATCCTCGGTCTGTTTCTTGGCAGGGTTGGTAAAGAGGCGGCGAGTCGCGTCAAACTCGATTAACTCCCCGAGATAGAAGAACGCGGTGTGATCGGAGATGCGGGCCGCCTGCTGCATGTTGTGCGTGACGATCACGATCGTGAAGTCCTTCTTCAAATCGAGAATCAGGTCCTCGATGCGCGCGGTGGCAATCGGGTCGAGGGCGGACGCCGGCTCGTCCATGAGCAGAATCTCCGGCTGGATGGCGATGGCGCGGGCGATGCAGACGCGCTGCTGCTGGCCTCCGGACAAGCCCAGAGCGCTGGTGTGGAGGCGGTCTTTCACTTCGTCCCAGAGGGCCGCCTGGCGCAGGCTGCGCTCGACCGTCTCATCCAGCATCCGGCGGTCGCGCATCCCGTGCAACCGCAGGCCGTAGGCGATGTTCTCGTAAATGCTCTTCGGGAACGGATTGGATTTCTGGAAGACCATGCCAACCCGCTTTCGCAACTCGATCACGTCGGTCTTCGCGTCATACAGATCGTGCCCGTCAATCGCCACCCGCCCTTCGATGCGCACGTTGTCGATCAGATCGTTCATCCGGTTCAGACAACGAAGCAGAGTGGACTTGCCGCACCCGGACGGCCCGATGAACGCCGTGACCACCCGCTCCGGAATGCTCAGCGTGATGCTGTCGAGGGCCTTGGCGCGGCCATAATACAAGCTGAGATTCTCGATGCGAATGAGCGGCGCGGCGGCCGGCGAAGCGTCGTCGCCGCCCTGGCGGAGGCCCGCCGCGACGCGGATCGTTGGGGTGCGGTGTTCCGCCATAGACAGGAGGATTATCCGTGCGCCGCCCGCACATGACGCCGAATGCGGGCGCGAATGAGGATCGCCACAAAGTTGAGCGCGAAGGTTAAGACCAGAAGCACAAGCACGGTCCCATACAGGATGGGCCGGGTCTTGTCGATGTTGGGCGACTGTGTCGAGAGGACGAAGACATGGTAACCGAGGTCCATGAACTGGTCGGTCAGTGATCTGGGCAAATCGGCCATGAAATACGCCGCGCCGGTGAATAGAATCGGCGCCACTTCGCCGGCGGCGCGGCTCACGGCAAGAATGCCGCCCGTCATGATGCCCGGCAGGGCGTTGGGGAGCACGATCTTGACGATTGTCTGCAGCTTGGTGGCCCCGAGCGCCAGGCTCGCTTCGCGCAAGCCCAACGGGATCGCCCGCATGGCCTCTTCCGTGGCCACAATGACCACCGGCAAGGTCATCACGGCCAGGGTCATCGAAGCCCAGATCAGGGCCGCCTTGCCCCACACCGGCTTGGGATTGTCCGGATGCAGCAGTGCGTCCATGCCGCCGCCCACAAAGCCGATGAAAAAGCCCAGTCCGAACAGCCCAAACACAATCGAGGGCACGCCGGCCAGATTGTTGACCGCGCCCCGGATGACGCGGGTGATCGGCGAGGTGGTATGCGCGTATTCGGTCAGGTAGACCGCCG
>DAOOQY010000270.1:0-6121 GCA_035389025.1 Verrucomicrobiota bacterium | reverse complement strand
TGGCAGGTCACTTTTCGTGAGCACACCCGGGTCATTTCTGGTGAGCGACAACGGGGCCAGTGCGCGCAAAGCCTGCGAATCGACTTTTGCGTAAATCTCCGTCGTCTGAGGCAGTTGATGTCGGAGCACTTGGCCAATTTGTGTCATCGAAGCTCCCTGACGCAGCATGGTTGTCGCCAGAGAGTGGCGCAGGACGTGGGCACCTTGATGGTGCGAGTGAATGTGCGCACGCGCCAGAGCGGTGCGAACCACACAGTCGACAGAACTGGAGCCGCCGAGAGGCTCGTGAGGTGCCTTACTTTGGATGAAGACACGCCTTGAGGAACAGTTGGGCCGTCCCTTTTGCAGGTAAGTGGTGAGCGCTTGGCCCACATCTTGAGGAAGAGGAAGGTGATCCACGCGAGCGCCCTTGCCTCGAATCTGCAGTTCCCCGGCACGCCAGTTGATGTCCTCCAGGCTGAGGTTGGCCACTTCGCTTGCCCGCAGCCCTAAGCGCGCCAGGAGCAACAGCATCGCATAGTTGCGCTTGCCGACTTTCTTTCGCCGATCACAACCTCGCAAGACTCTCTCGACCTGCTCGGTCTCCAAGAAGCGGGGCAACTCCGAGAGTCGCCAAGCGGCCACCGTGGGCACGACCGCCGCCAGGTTGGTGTGGATTCGGCCTTGTTGGAGAAGAAAGCCCAGAAAGCTGCGCAGGACGCTCGTCATCAGTTGAGCGGAGCGGCGACCACGGCTGGCGGTGTCGTTGAGGACAAAACCTGTGACAGCCGAGGCATGCAGTTTCTTGAGCCAGAGCTTCCCGTTCCGGAACCGCTGGGACAGAAAGCGGCGCGTCACCGGCAAATACTGTGCGACGCTTGAAGGCATGAGGTTTCGCTCGTGGAGGAGGAAGTCTTCGTAATCCCGTTGAATCCGATCAATGTCGTTGCGAGGTGTTGGTGGAGATGGGCCTGGGGTTACGTTGGACTGCCGCAAATGGCGGAGCACAACTGCCATGGTAGCCTGATCTCCGCTGCGCCGAGGGACGTGCCTCCATCGAGTCTTGAGAAAGCCGGCCACCTGCCGTTCATCGAGTTGCCTGGGGGCAACGTGCTTGTGCTGCATCCAGCGGCTCAAGTCGGCTGCCAGGCGTATTTTGTTGCGAGCGGTTTCCTGGCAATAGCCCTGCTCGGTGAGGCGGGCGAGGAAGCCCTCCAAGTAGGGACCCAAAGGTCCGGGGCAGAGGCCGGCCGAGTTGGGCAACTGGGTGAAGTTGCATTGGCTCATAATGGTGTTGAAAGCGAACGGAAGCAGAGGAACACTGAATAGTTTGGGGGTGAAGGTTCGCCCGCCGGGGGGACCGGCTTCCGTCTGCGGCCCCGGAGCTGATCGGACGCCACGCGCCAAGGAATAATGCCACACCGAGGAACTGGAGAACTTGCCGTTCTGCAGGCTCTTTGTGGAGTCTAGCCGTCAACTTGGCATTACTCAGAACCCGGCCCAATAGCCATAATGCCGATCTCGGCATTATGGCTACTTCTACAGTTGAACCTCAGAGGCCGGCGGTTGGCGGACGGAGCATCCGTCCGCAACGCAGTTTCTCGGCGGTGTAGATGGCCTGGACCCTGCCCAAATCCTCGCTCATCGTGCCGCTCACGACCAGGTAATCGAACTCGCGCCAGCGTTCGAGTTCGCTCCGCGCCGCGGCGAGACGCTGCCCGATCACGGATTCGGAATCCTGGCCGCGGTTGCGCAGCCGTTCGGCCAGGGTGCCGACCGAGGCGGGGGCGAGGAACACTGTGACCAGCGCCGCTGCCAGGTCCGGCCTGCGGGCCGCCTCGGCGCGGACGGCCGCCGCGCCCTGGACGTCGACATTGAGCAACACGTCCCGGCTCGCGTTCAGGCGGTCGAACAGTTCGGTCTTGAGGGTGCCGTACCGGTGTCCATACACGGTCGCATGTTCGAGGAAGTCGCCCGCGGCAACCCGCCGCCCGAAGGTGTCCGGGTCGAGGAAGTGGTAATCGACGCCGTTGTGTTCGCCGGGGCGGGGCGGGCGGGTTGTGCAGGTGATGGCCCGGGCCAGGCCGGGCGCGGCGGCCAGGAGGCTGCTGCAGACGGTTGTCTTGCCGCTTCCGGAGGGGGCGGAGATGACGAGCACGATCGGCATCGACGGCGAGGTCATTCGAGATTCTGGATTTGCTCGCGGACTTTCTCGAGTTCGGCCTTCATACGGACGACCGCCTGGCAGATGCCGCCGTCGTTGGCCTTCGATCCGATCGTATTCACCTCGCGGTTCATTTCCTGGGCCAGGAAATCAAGCGTGCGCCCGACGGGCTCGGCACTCCGCATGCAGTCGTCGAACTGTCGGAAATGACTCTGCAGGCGCGTGAGTTCCTCGCTGATGTCCGCCCGGTCCGCGAACATCGCAACCTCCTTGAGGAGGCGGTCGTCGTCGGCGCCCAGGTCGAGCTTCGCCTGTCGAATGCGCCCCAGGAGTTGCTCGCGGTAGCGGTCGACCACCCCCGGCGCCTGTCGCGCAATGTCCAGACTCAGACGGCGCATGACGGCCGCCCGGGCCTTGAGGTCCTTCGCCAGGTGCGCCCCCTCGCGTTCGCGCATCCGCCCCAGGCCGTCCAGCGCCTTGCCCAGCGCGGCCTCGACGGCCGGCCAGAGGGCCTCGGGATCGGCGTCGGCACCCGTGGACTCGACCACGCCGGGAATGCGCAGCAGGGCCTGCAGGCTGACGGGCTCATCGATCCTGAGTTCGCGGGCCAGGCGCTCGAACTCACGGGCGTACGCTTTGACCAAAGGCCGGTTGAACCGGACAGACGCCGCCCATTGCTTCGCGCTCCGGTGGAGTGTCATGCGCACATTGACACGCCCGCGCGCCACGCGCCGGTTGATCTCCTCCCGAATCCGGACTTCGAGCGCTTCGAGTTCGGGCGGCAAACGCAGGGAAACCTCCGCCTGGCGCCGGTTGACGGCGCTAATCTCGACCGTCACCTTGCATCCATCCCGGCTCGCTTCGCCGCGCCCGTATCCCGTCATTGATTTCATGCGAACCCGAGTATGAGGCGGCCGGCACCGCATGTCGAATCAGGAGTGCGAATCAGGAGCGCGCCAGCCCGGCGAGCAGCCCGCCGGCAGAATGCCGCGCCAGGCGATGCGATGGACCATCGGCTTGAATTCGACGCCGCCCGTACCGAACGGCTGCCTCTGTCGCGGATCGGCGTCAGGCACGAACAACTCGCCCGCCTTCTTGGCGCGGTCCGTCAGCGCGAAGCAGACCGGGCGGGGATTGTGCAGCGTCGAGGTAGAGCGTGATGCTGCGAGGAAAAGGGCGACTCCTTCGCCCCGCTTTCATCAGGACCCTTACGGGCCGGAGCGGTTTCCAATGGTGGGAGGAACGTGAGAAGGACAGAGGGGGGAGGATGAAGGACGAAATCTGAAATCTCAAATCAACAGGGCGCGGTGGACTCTGAGGAGTGCAAAATGAACAGTACGAAGTGCAAAGTGCAAAGTGGAAGACAGGACGCGACTCGACGCCTTCTTGGAACGTCACCGAGAGTCCTCGTTTTTCATTTCTCACTTTACACTTCGCACTCCGCACTATTGGCCGCGGTGTTGGCCCAGCCGCTCGCCGTGCCGAGCGGTCGTTCTTGTGCCGCGCCGCCCGCGTCCTGGGCGGCCCACGGCGGAGCCATAGCCGATCGTGCCGCTCACGTGTCCGGACCGCCCAGCCCCTCGACATTTCAGATTTGAAACTTCAAACTCGAGGGATGTTATGCGGCGACTCGATCAAGTACTGTCCATCGCACTTATGAAACGAAACACGTTTGTACATCCCACCTCGGTCCATGACCACAAGGCGGTTGTCCCGTCGTTCGGATGCCCGGCGGCGCGCCGACATCGTTGCGCCCACCTTTGCGTCGGACTCGGTCTGTTGCTGGCGATGGCGACCAGCCAGGCCCAGTTGACGGTCGAAGACGGCCTGGCGCTCTGGCTCAAGGCAGACGCCGGCGTGACGACCGAGGGGGGCGTCGTCACGGCGTGGTTGGATCAAAGCCCCAACGCCAATAACGCTGGGCCGCGCTTCGACGGCACGCCGGAGGAGCGGCCCGTGCAGGTTCCCAACGCGTTGGGCGGCAAACCGGCGATCCGTTTCGACGGCGTGGATGATGTCCTGGAAATCTACAATAGCCCGAGTCTCCAGCCGATGAGCGGCGGTTGGACGGTCATCTTCGTCGCCAAGCGGCTCGGTGCGTCGCAGGGCGACTACCCGCAAGTTATCGGATCGCGCGCGTGGGTGTCTGGCTACGATGAGGGTTGGGCGGTATGCTTTGACGGCGCGGGTGCCGTGGCCAGTCATCTGGCGGACGGCACCGCAGGCCACGATGCGCCCGGGGTCAAGTCCGCGGCGCCTCTTTCCCAGACCGCTTTCGACCTCTGGCAGGTCGAGGAAAACCGCGAGGCCGGCACGACGGCGTTCTACCGGAATTTCGACCTGGACCGGCAGGTAACGACCGGAATGCCGGTCGAGATCGTCGATCAGTGGGAGTCGATCTACATCGGTCGGGAGATCGGCGGGAGCAACGACCGGCGAGCCAACATGGAGCTGGCCGAGGTTCTCGTCTACAATCGAGTCCTGTCGGTGGCCGAACGCGCCAGCGTGGCGGAGTATCTCAACGCGGCGTATTCCCTGGGGCTGAACGTCAACATTCCGCCTACGGTCGCCCTCGACAGTCCGGCGCCTGGATCGAGCGTTAGCGTGCCGGCGGCGCTGACCCTGACGGCGAGCGCGAACGATGCCGACGGTGTGGTTCGTCGCGTCGAATTCTATGAGGGTGGCACGCTGCTGGCGGCGGCCACGGCGCCTCCGTACCGTGTGCCGGTGGGCGTGCAATCGACGGGGACGTTGTCGTTCACGGCGGTCGCCATCGACGACCGGAACGGCAGCACAGCCTCCCCGGCGGTGACCGTCACCGCCACGGGATCGGCGACTCCGCCGGCGCTGACCGCCACCGAGGGGTTGCAACTGTGGCTGCGGGCGGATGCCGGAGTGGTGGAGGATGGCACAGGCTCGGTCAGTGGCTGGACCGACCAGAGTGCGAACGCCAATTACGCTTACCAGGACAACGCCATGGCGTTCCCGCCAGAAGACTTCCAGCCCCGGCTCATCCTCGATGCGCTCGACGGAAAGCCGGTCGTGCGGTTCGACGGGGTGGACGACTTCCTGATCGTTCCCAACGGCCCGAGCCTGCAACCGCTGGATGGCGATTGGACGGTGGTGTTCGTCGGCAAACGCGCCGGGGTGTCGCAAGGCGACTTCCCCCAGATCGTCGGTTCGCGTCCGTGGACCCAGGGTCTGGACAAAGGCTGGGCGGTCGCGTTCGGCCAGGAGGGTCGAATTGGCAGCCATTACGCCGATGGTGCTGCCGGGCACGATGTGGGTGTCCGGTCGCTTTCGCCGCTCGCCGAGTCCACCTGCCAACTCTGGCAGGTCGAGGAGAATCGGGCGGCCGGGTTCACGCGGTTCTATCTCACCGGCCGGACCAACAGCACCGTGGCGAGCGCGATGCCCACCGCGACGATCGATCAGTACAACGACATCTACATCGGCCGGGAGATGGATGGCGCGAACACACGCCGGGCGAACCTCGAACTGGCGGAGTTGCTGGTCTACAACCGGGTGCTGGCCCAGGCCGAGCGCGGGAACGTGACGGACTACCTGCGGCTCAAATACAACCTGCGAGACATCGTCGCGTTGAACCCGGCGCCGAGCGTTCGCTTGGACAGCCCAGCGACCGGGACGGTCTTCGACGCGCCCGCCGTGTTCACCCTCAAGGCAACGGCGGCCGATCCCGACGGCAGCATCGCGCGGGTGGAGTTCTTCCTCGGAGGCCGCTCGCTCGGTGCGGTTACGAGTAGTCCCTACGAACTGAAGGTGGGCATCACATCGCTGGGCGCCGCCGACCTGACGGCCGTGGCCACCGACAACTTCGGCGCGCAATCGACCTCCGAGCCGGTGCCGGTCCGGATCGTCGCCAAGGACGTCGCCCTGATCGGGACCGTCGATTACAGCGACACCTTCACCCTCGGCGGGGTGCGGACGGACGGGCTCTACAACGACAATTCGCAGGGG
>DAOOQY010000269.1:0-6125 GCA_035389025.1 Verrucomicrobiota bacterium | reverse complement strand
GCCAATAGCTGCGTTGCAGAAGATTGCCCCCGCCATTCTCCGCAAACCATGTGCTCGATGGGTCGCCAAAACTCCCCGAGAAGAACCGGGCGTCCGCCGGCAGACCGTCCGAGTTCACCAGCGCCATCTCGCGGTTCGCATCCGCGCGCAAGGCCTCCTCGGTGACCTGATTCCAGACGGTCCCGACATCCGGAGCCGCCGCGGTCCCGGCATACTCCGAACTGCCTGCGGCGACGATCAGGTTGATGTTCACCGCCGGCGGCGCCGTCTGCAGAGTCAGACGTCCGGCTTCGCTGGTCACCGACCCGGCGGCGCTGCTCACCACCACGCTGTAGAGGCCCTCGTCGTCAGTCCGGGCTGACGCAATGACGTAAGTGTCGCCCGTCGCCCCCGGAATCGCTTCCCCGTTCTTCCGCCACTGGTAGGCGAAAGGCGCGGTGCCGGTCACCACCACCGTGAACGTCACGCTGGCGCCTTGGCGCACGAAGCGATCGGTCGGCGATTGGAGAATCTTCGGTGTGTCGGTGGCGGGGATGAGTTGCAGACCGGTCACGGTGCTGAACATGGCGCCATTACCCGACTCACCGGCGGTGAACATCACCTCCGTCACGCCGGTGATGTCGCGGAACAGCGCGTAATCCTCGTGAAGGATCGGGAAACCGGTGTTCACCACTTGGTTGAGGGCCTGGGATTCGCCCCCGGCCCGGTTGATGCGCTGGGTGTAACCGAGGCCAAAATCCGTGGCGATGCCATAGACATAGACGTCATACCGCACCGCGGGGTCGAGATTCGTGAAGCCAAACGGCGGGGTCTCGTTGCCCGCGCCGCTGTGCCAATAGGTCGCCTGCAGGGCATTGCCGCCGCCATTGTCGGCAAACAGAGCGCTGCCGGGATCGCCGAAACTCTCGGAGGTGAAGCCGATGGACGACGACAAGCCATCCGAATCCACCAACGCCAGCGTGCGGTCGGGGGCTGATCTGAGGGCGATTTCCGTGACCTGGTTCCAGACCGTTCCCGGGTCGGGAGCCGCGGCGACACCGGCGTACGCATTCTGTCCGGACGCGACCGCCAGGTCTATGTTCACCGCGGGTGGGGTGAACACCAGAACGAGGTTTGCCACCTCGCTGGTGACCGAGCCGGAGACATTCCGCACAACCACCGTGTACGCGCCGGCATCCGCCGCGCTCACGGCGGCGATATGGTACGTCGGTTCGATGGCGCCGGTGATTGTCTGGCCATCCTTGTGCCATTGGTAAGTCAACGGCAGCGCCCCGGCGGCCTCAACCGTAAACGCCGCCTCGGTGCCCACCCGCTTGGTCTGGCCTTGCGGCTGGGTGACAAGGACCGGGACACCCGGGTCCACGACCAAGCGCGCGACACGGCTGGTCGCCGTGCCGTACTGATTGCTGACGATGACACGGTATTCGCCATCGTCGGCCAAGGTGACCGCCGGAAATGACAACGTGCTGCCGGTCGCGCCATCCACCGGCTGACCGTTCCTTTCCCATTGGTAGGTCAGTGTGCGGGCCCCGGACGCCACTACGCTCATGGTCGCCGGAGTGCCCAGCAAGACGGTTGCACCTGCGGGCTGGGCGAAAATGCTCGGCGGTTCTGTCGCCGGCGAGTCCACCACCAGCTTCGGCGAGACGCCGCTGGCCAGCTTTCGAATCGAGGACGGCTGCAGGGCGCTGTCCCAAATCGAGACGTCGTCCATCATTCCGCCATACCCCGTCCCGAACGGGCCGCCCAGGCTGCCTTCGATATCCAGCCTCGCCCCCAGACCCAGCTCGGCCGCGTCGAAATCCAGTCCCGAGTTGGCGCTAAGCAGCGGCTCGCCGTCCAGATAGAGCGTGCAGCGGCCCGGGGCGTAGACGAACGCCAAGTGTGACCAGCGGCCGGCTTGGATCGTGCCGCCCTCGGCGAGGAGACGCCAGCCGTTGTTGTAGACCAGAACCGTGCCGCGGAGAACGACGGCATTCGGGAGGCTGCCCATTGCCACGATGCCATTGTAGCTGGCCGGCGCAGGGGTCAGCGAGTAGAGGCGGGCCGAGGGTTGGTCGAGACAGGTGTCGCTGGGATTGATCCAGAGGGAGATCGTGCCTTGATTCCGGAGTCCGACGTTGCCGAGGTTGACATAGTCGTCGACCCCGTCCCACGCCAGCGCGGTGGTGGAATGCGCCAGCGCTTCGGGCCGATTTCCGGCCACCCACACGGTGCCGGGATCCGATTCCATCAGCACGCCGACACTGCCGGCGGGCACTTCGTTTGCCGCCGTGTAGCTGCCAGGCGCCTCCTCGAACGGCCAGTACTGAACCAGGGTGGCCGGCTTGTCAGGCTCCGGGACATCGGTGATGGCCGTGGGCGCCGTGCCGGCCGCAAGCTGGGCGATCGAAAGGCCGGAGAGCGGCCCATCCCAGATGGACACATCGTCGATGAACCCCACAAACGAATTCGCAAAAGGCCCGCCCAGCGCTCCGTTCAGATCGAACCGTGCCCCCAGGGCAAAACCAGCCGCGTCGAAGTCGAAACCGACCACGGCACTTTCCGATTGTTCAACGCCGTTGATCCAAACGCTCAGCAACCCATCCCGGTATACAAACGCCAGGTGGGTCCAATCCCCCACCCCGACTGCGTCGAGCGAGCCCACACTGACCCACGAACCGCCGGTGCCAACCGATTGAATCGATCCGGTCAAATACGGATCGAAGCGAACGACGCCTCCGTAGGGCGAAACGTACGGCACCTGGGAATACAGCCGCACATCGCCCGGATCAAACGTCGCGGGCTTGATCCAGAGCGACACCGTCGCCGAGCCCTTCAGGCGTATGTTCTGGCAATTGACATACTCGGGACCGCCCGAGAAGGCGATCGACCGGGTCGAGTGGCTCAAGCTCACCGGCGCATCGACCACCCAGGCATCGGCAGGCTGGAACTCTTCGAGAATCCCCGTGTTGCCGCCCGCGACGGCATTCGCCGCCGTGCTCGAGCCGGGGGCCTCCTCGAGCGGCCAATACTGCGTCAACTGGGCCGCATGACCAATCTGAATCAGGATTGCCGCCAGCGCGACGGCGCCGGCCGTGTGGAGTTTGGTTTTCATTGCACCACGTGTCAGAGTTCGGGGTTGAGGATCGAGGAGCGAGAGCTAAGCCGCGCAAGAACCGGCGGATCGGGGGGCGCTGCGCGCGCGGACGCCAGCGCAAGGGACGCCGCCCGCATTCAGGGATCGTTGTAGACAAAGGTCCATTCGGGTCCACGCTGGAAGTCGGGCTGGTTGTCGGTGGCTTGGTGATACCCGACGTGGCCATCGACAAACGCGATGTTGCCGAAGCCAAGGCGGTGTTGATCGTGCCAGTACATCTTCTGGAATATCTTCATGCGCACAAAATGCACGTTGAACGCGAAATCGTTCACCAGGACTGTGCGGGACGGATTGCGGACCTGGCTGATCTTCTTGTTGACCAGGCCCAGGTTGTCGTCGTTGTCATTGGCGCTGCTGTTGTAGAGGTAGCTGCTGCCGAAAGTGTCGTACACGGACGGCTTGCGATCGAAAGGCCAGCCGGCCTTCAGCGCGCCGTTGTCGCTCGGACACTTGAACACCCGCTCGGCCCCGTCCGAATTGGTCGACACCTTCCCCGCAATCGCAACGAACGGATTGAGCAGCCGCAGTTGGCCGTCGTATTCCGTCCCCTGTTTGCCCCCGTAATTCCAGTAGGCAAAAACCGAGGGTGAGAAACCCGCCGGCGTGCCCCCGGACGGAAACGTGTCGTCGTACTCGCCCGCGTAAAGAGCCACCGCCACGCCCTGTTGCTTGAGGTTGGAAACGCACGCGATCTTCTTGGCTTTCGCCTTGGCACGGGCCAATGCCGGCAGCAGCATGCCTGCCAGAATCGCAATGATGGCGATGACCACCAGCAATTCGATCAATGTAAAACCGACGCGGCAGCCACGCCGCCGCTTGCGAAGCGGCCAGTATGTTTCGGACCTCATGAGGATTGCAGAGATACTGTGTAGAAGCACCCCTTCCGTTTGTCAATCATGCGCGAGCCCTTCACACCCTTCACACCGCAACGCGGACCTGTGGCCGACGGACGACAGCCCGACAACCGGCCAATTTCGTGCGTGACTTTCGAGGCCCGGCCACCGCTTATGGAGGTCTTTATGCCGCGCTTGGCGGGCGAAAGGCAACCGACAACGGATCGATCGACAGACAGAGACAAGACCATGCAAAGCATCCAGCCGTATCGCGTGTCGACGCGTCGCCAGTTTCTCAAGATCGCCGCAACAGGGGGTGTTGCGCTGGCAGCGCCCTCTGTGATCCCGGCTTCGATCCTGGGCCGCGCCGGCCAAGTCCCCCCCAGCGAGCGCATCGCGATGGGTTTCATCGGCCTGGGCGGCCAGGGGACAGGGCATCTGCTGGGCGGCGCCTGGACATACGTCCCGGGCGGCTACGCGGCCCGAACGGACGTCCAGGTGCTCGCTGTGTGCGATGTGCGGCGGGAACGCCGGGAGCAGGCCCAAGAGCGATGCAACCAGATGTACGCGCAACGGTCGGGTCAGGCCGCCTACGACGGTGTCCGCGCTTACAACGATTTCCGCGAGGTCCTCGCCCGACCCGACATTGACGCGTTGCTGCTGGCTTTGCCGTATCATTGGGCTGCCCCGATGGCCACCATGGCCTTGCGGGCAGGCAAGGATGTCTATTGCGAAAAGCCGATCGCCATCACCGTCCGCGAGGGCCAAAGACTCGTCGAAGCCTGCCGGCGTTTCGGACGCGTCTACCAGGCCGGCACCCAGCAGCGCTCCGAATACGGCGGCAAGTTCCGACTCGCTTGTGAACTGGTCCGCAATGGACGCATCGGCCAACTCAAGGAAGTCTATGCCTATCGCCAGCCCGGCGCCCTGTTCCCGTCGGCCTGGACCTCCGAGCACACGGTGCCCGTGCCACCGGGGTTCGACTGGGACATGTGGCTCGGACCGCTGCCGTGGCGTCCGTTTGGGGGCGAAGCCGGCCATACGCTCTCCGGCCTGTTCGTCGGCGATGTGAACTGGAGTCCGCATCACTACGACATCGTCCAGTGGACCGTGAATCCGAATCCGACTGCGCCGATCGAAGTCCAATACGAGCCGAGCCCGCAAAAGGCTGGGGCGGCCGCGCACCCGGGCGGGGCGGAGGGCCGGCCCGAGGACGGCCAGGTGCATTATCGCTACGCCAACGGCGTCGTGGTGCACTCGACCCCTTATCCCGGGGAGAATGTCGGTCACGATGGAGGCGCCTGTTTCGTCGGAACCCAAGGCCGCATCGCCGTCGATCGGGGGGCGATCGTCTCGTACCCCGCCAGCATCCTCAAGGAACCGCTACGCCCCGACGATGCGCGCGTCTATTTCACGGACAGCCATTCGGGCAATTTCCTCGAATGCGTCCGCACCCGGCGTCCGACGATCTGCAATCCCGAAATCGCCACATACACGATCAACGCGATCCTCATCGGCGGAATCGCGATGGGCCTCGAACGCTCGCTCAAGTGGGACCCCAGCAAACGCGAGTTTATGGGCGACGAGCAGGCCAACCGCCTCCTCTCCTACGCGCCCCGTCCGCCGTGGACGGTGTGACTCGATGAGGTTCCCGCATCCGAGACGGCGATGGAACCAAGAGACACCATGTCCAGACATCCGCGAGGGCTTGCGATGAACCTCCCCATGAACCGAACCTTGGAGGGGGGACGGCTCGTCCCCCGCCGAAGGGTGTTCTTGGAACGGTTTACGGCGACGAGGCCGTCGCCGCTCCGCACCGGTTCGTGGTCCCCATGCGCATTAAACCGCTGAATGTGGCTACTTCCCAATGAAGCTCGAAATCCAAAGAACCGCCAAAGCGCCGACCGGCCTCCGCCGACCCAAAAGCCTGATCCGCCTCCCTGTCGCCATCATGGTCGCCTGCCTGATGCGCGTCGGCTCGACTGCGCATGCTGACGAGGAACAGGATCAGATCGCCATCCTCGAATCGGCCGCCAACCTCACGGAAAAATCGGCCGCGTGCCAGAGGCTTCGGGTGATTGGCACACCCAAGTCGGTGCCGGTGCTGGCCTCTCTCCTGACACAGGAAGGGACCTCGCACTTCGCGCGGCACG
>DAOOQY010000268.1:0-6125 GCA_035389025.1 Verrucomicrobiota bacterium | reverse complement strand
TCGTCGCAAAGGCGAAGACCCGGGTCCGGACAATGCTCACCCCTCGGGTGTTGTTCGTGTGGCCAGCGGGCAGCACGTCCTGGAGCGTGTCGGTGATCCGATCGGTGCCGTTCTCCTGCAAGTGCCCGTTCTGGTCGATATCGACTGCTGATCTCACCAACTCCCCCTTGGCGTTGTAACCGAAGAGCTTCACCACCCCGTCGGTGTCCCGATCCTTCACCAATTGGCCCAGGTTGTTGTACGTGGACTCCTCATAGGGTCCGGTACCTGAGGCGGCGTAGACCGTCTTGTAGCGGCGTCCGGCGCCGTCCACGTAGCTCTTGGTCCACTGGTCCTCGTTGCTCTGGCCGTTGACCGTCTTGACTCGGATTTCCTTCTCGTACTCTCGCCAAACCCCGCCGTCCTGCTCGATCCCGCACACGGACTTCACCGGCGCCACCGCCGTGCCCGACACCTCCTTCAAGCGCCCGTCGCGCAGGTAGGTCTCGATGCGGGTGCCCCCGTCCGTCAGGTTCGTGATCGAACGCCGGCTGCCCGCCGGCAGGTTGTTCTCGAACAGGATGTCCTCGGCGAAGGCGGTCACCCCGCCCAGCGCGTTGGTCTGCACCGTCACCCGTCCCAGGACGTCATAGACCTGTTGTTCGAGGGTGATCGGCGGATAGGCGTTGTTCGTGCCGTAGCGCTGGCGCACCACCACCCGGCCCAGGGCATCCAGCACGTTGGTCAGCGTGATGCCGCTGGTCGTTCCGAAGTACCGCGTCGTCGTGATCAGCCGCCGTTGCGCATCGTAACCGTACCCCGTGGTCGCCCCGTCTTCGTCGACCACGCTCTCCAGGCCGCAACAGTCGTAGTTGTACGCCCGCGTCAGGCCCGTCAGCACATTGGTCACCACGCTGCTCCGGCCCGAGGGGTCGCTCGACGGATAGCCGATGCCGGTGTTGGCCAGCAGGATGCCGTCACCAGCGCCCCCAATCACCTTCGTGGTGACCGAGCGTGTCCGGCCCAGGTTGTCCACCACCGTTTCGGTCTCCGTGCCGGCGACGATTCCGGTTAACTGGCCCTGTTGGTCCACCGTGCCCTCGCCCCGACGCACCTTGGTGCTCACGCCGGGGCCATCGGACAACGTCACGTCCTGATACTCGTAGTGGCTGAAGGTGCCATCGGCGTGCCGTTCCCAATGCACCCGCCCCGATTCGAGGTTCTCTCCGGAGTCATAGGAGACGGTCTTGGTCTTGAGGTTGCTGCTCTCGTTCCAGGAAGCCCCCGGCATGACGCACGTCTGTTCCTCGACCACCCCAGGCACCAGCAGCCGGTACGTGCGCGACACTTCCTCCATCTCCCAGGCCGACCCCGTGTAACGCGGCAGCTTGACCGTCGCCTGGCGCCAATTTAAGAACCGGTAGTAAGCGCCGTTGATGAAAGGGGTATGGTTGGTGCCGCCCGCGGTGAAGGAGTACGCATACTCGGTGTGCTTGTAACGCGTCTGGCTCGGGTCGGGGGCGTACCCTTCTTCTGGCGCCGGCGAGTCCGGACCCCACGCCGTATACAAGCCGGTGAGTTGCTCGTCTTGGTTGTACTCCCGGTATTCCCAGTTCCCGTCTGGATAAACCACCCGCTCCAGTTTCCCATAGCCGTTATACCGGTAGCTGTTGGTCCGCAACAGCCCCCCAGTCCCTTCCACCGACTCGATCAAGAACGTGGGCTCGCTGTCCCCCACCCAGGTCTTCTCGTGCGTCCGCGCCACGGCCCGCACTGTCTGGCCGCCAACCTTCACCTCGTGATGGTACTGACTCCGGTTCGGGTCCCCTCCCAGATTGCTCTCGGTCCAACTCTCCGTGGCGCGCGCGGACTGATCGTCCGTCAACGTCCAGTGGCCGTTCTGGCTATTGTACGCAAATTGGTGCTCCCGACTCCAGCCCCCACGCACCTCCTTGAGCTTGAGCGGCACCGCCGCGCTCACGTAGGTCACCGTGTACACGACGAACGGATTGCCGTTGGTCGAGTAGGCGCTCCCGTTGGTCGTCACGTTGGCCGGGTGATAGACCAGCAGATGGTACTGGCTGGCCGTCTCGACCGCCACGTTCACCAACCCCTGCGGCGCCTTGACCTGTGTGATGATGTTGTTGGTCCGCAACACCTGCACGTTGTCCGCCTCCAGCGGCACGCTCAGCCCCGCCGGCTTGCCCAAATCCACGCTCGCAACCGTCGCCCGGATGTTCAGAAACCCGGCGTCCTTCTCGAAATCGTCCGCCCCCAACCCGATGCGCACATCCGGCCCCGAGGGATTGAACACCTCCAGCGAACCCGTCGGCCGCTTCGGCTGCTGTGGTTCACCCGTCTGCGCTCCTCCCCCGCAACTGCTGCAGCCCCCGTCCGGGTCATCCGTAGCCCCGACAACCTCAAACGACACCGGCCCCACCACCACCGGGCTAGGCGGAGGATCGCAGCCGGGACAGCTCAACGGCGTCGCCGTTAACTGTACCGTCACGGTTACCGTTGGGGCGTTGGGCGCGATCAGGAAGCCCACCCCTTGCCCACTCTCACTTATCGTCGCCGTGACTCCCGCTGGGAGCGGCTTCGGGAGGATGTCCCATTTGTTGCTCAGTTGGCAGCTACTCGGATTACCCACGTACATGTAAACCCAATTGTGGTCTTCACACCCGGCATGCACCACCTTGGATTGAACCCCGGATTCGCCCTGGATCAAAGGCTGGCACGGCGGCACTTGGGCCAGCACCTCGGCCCCCCAGACACTCGTCAGTACCCCCAACCACCACAAGAGCCATCCCATCCGTACCCGTTGGAGTTGACCTCCGCCCTCCGTCCCCAAGCTCCCGCGGACACAAGGCAGGTCGCCGACAAACACCCCATCAGCCCGCTGACTTGGACTCGTGGCTCGCATGGCACCTCCTTACCTTCTCCGGGCTATTCCATCGGCGTGAAGACTTCCAGACCCGGTACCCCCGTCGTGCCGTTTTCGGAGACCTGCCAATCGGTCTCGCCGGAGTCGGGGCTGCCGCCGTTTCCATTGCGATCCTCGAAGTAGTCGGCCCACCCGTCGCCGTCGTAATCGAGCGGCAGGCCGTTGGCGTCCGTGGCGACGTAATGAAAACCGATATCGACGGCGGTCGAGGCGTCCTTGACTTGGTTCGTGGTCGTCGTGTGGTGGTACAGCCCGGCGGCACCGGCCAACCGACTGCCCCTGTCGATGAAGTTGGTCGAGGCGTGATACCAGTTGCCCAAGGTCGCGTTGGCGTAGGTGAAACTCGACACCACCACGTTCGAACTGCCTCCCAGCGACGTCGTGTTGATGTACCCGTTGTTCCCCAGCGTCAGGTAGCCGCTCGCGCTGGCCGTGGCGTTGTCGAACGCGTTGTCTTTGAGCGTCCACGCCGTGCGCGTATCGCCTTTGCTGAAGGTTAGACTGCCATTGAGAAAGAGGTTGTTGTACGCGTCCAGGGTAAAGCCGTAATAGCCAGGAATGTCCACTTGGTAGCAGTAGAGCAGGCAACGCTGCATCAGGTTGTTCCTCCAGCTAATGGCCATCCCCGGGGCATATGCCCAGACCGAGATGTTCACACCCCGGATCTGCGAGTCGCTCAGGGCAAGCGTGCTCAAGATGCTCCCGCCGAGCCCGGCGATCAGGTGCCGCTTGGCCGCCACATGGGCCAGCACCGACACGTCCGTGAATCGCAGGCGCACCTCCGGCGGACTGGAGGCGTTCAAGCTCAGAACGCCCGCACCCGAGCCGGACGTGCCCCAAACCACCGGTTGTTCCTGGACCGCTTGATACTGCACCAAGCGGTTCAGCATGGACGGCCTGCCCTCGCTGATGAACTTCGCGCCCGTCCGCAGCGTGGTTCCGCAGCTGCCATACATTCCCACCGCCACCCCATTGGTCAGCAGCAGCGTCGCGCTGGTCAGGTTCAACCCGCTCCAGCAATAGTCTAATGGCGCGTAATGGTATCCCAGGTCCCGCGCTGCGGCGTCGCGCTGGGCTTGCGGACTGAGCGTCACGGAGGAGGTGAAGTCGTTGCTCAGGACCAGGGGCGGATAGGTCGTGAGCGACTTCAGCGTCGCGGCCAATTCGCTGTTGATGCTCGTCGAGGCTCCGCTGTAGTTGCGGTACGGACTGTCCGCCGCCAGATAGTTGGCCCCTTGACCCACGGTCTGGAACACGCCGCTGGCGCTGCCCAGGCTCACGCCGCCAACACTGACCGTCACGGTCCCCGCATTCGTCACCCCGGCCAGCAGGCAGTTGGTGAGGTAGAGCCACGCGCAAGCGTTGTTGTAATTGAGCCAAGTGGCAGTGTGGACTGTCAGGTGCTCGCACCGACCGGTCGAGCCGGACCCGCTGAAGTTCGTCAGCACGTTGTGGAAGAGTAGGTTGCGCAGGCTCGACTCGGCGTTGGTCGGGCTGAACCCACGCTGGCAGCTGACCAGTTGACCATGACTGAACACGTGCCCCGCCTGTCCGCTGATCGCGATGGCCGTTTGCGCGTGCGCGATCCGGAAGTGCTGCAAGATGGCCGCGGTCGCATTGGTCGTCCGGTCGATCTCCAACGCCACCGCGGCGTAGTAGCCGCTGAGGTTGTTCGCGTACTGGACCGCGTCACCCACGCTCGCATCATCCCGGGCCGTCAGGACCACGGGACGATAGGCGGTTCCCTGCCAGGCGATAGGGCCTTCGATCTTGAGCTTGGCTCCGTTGGTGAATTTGATCACCGTGCCGCCCTCGAACGTCGTCAGGCCTTTGAGCGGGAGAGCCGCCGTCACGCTCACGTAGTAGGTCGTATCCCCCTTGAACACGTGGTTGCTCTGCCCCGTACTCAGTTGCAGGGCGTAGTCCAGGACCAGCCCGCGCGCTGGCTTTTCCATCGTAGCCAACCCCGGCGACCAACCCCGCAAGCCTGACCGCTCAACGCCAGCGCCCCAGCCCCCGGCCTCCACCGGTTCAAACCCGGACAGGGCCCTTCCCCGGTGTTGGCCACCTCGGAGGGCCGAGTTCCACGACGCCCTGTTCGTGAACCCGGCTGGTCTCCCTTCAGGGACTCGCAGCGCTCCTCCCTCCGAACTCCCTGCGCGCTCAGCGAGCATGGCCGTGTGGACACGCCCGCCTCCCTCGGTCTGTGCCTGCCGGGGTGCGAGCCGCTTGGGCGTCACCGACGCTGTCCGCCGCACCCGCGACTTGAGCGTGTCGATCCGTCCCTGGTCCGGCTTGGGCAACGCATCCATCAGCGCTCCCAGAGCGACATAGTCCACCGACTCGACCACGAACTGCCGGCCCTCGATCAGTTCCCAGCTCGGTCGCACCGGCGCGCTCGCCTCCGCCCGGTCCGATTCGATCCGAAACGCCTGCCCCGGGTCGATGTGCATCGCACCGAAGCTCAACCGCTCGATTCCCGGCCCCACATCCACCCGCTCCGGCTCCGGTCCCTCGAACACCTCGGTCAACACCAGCGCGCGGGTGGACCGCGGATCGAGCCCCAACTCCGCCACCAGTTCCGGCCCGATCTCATCCTCGAGCAGAATGTCCTGTTCGAAGCCGGACAGACTGAGTCGGTAGCGGACATGCGCGTTCAGGCCCTCGAAGGCCCCGCGGTAGATCAGTTCGCCCGGCGCCAGCCATTCGCCCTGGCAGGAGGTGATTTCGCCCAGCATCACGCTCAAGCCCGACTGGGTGTCGAGCAACGCGATCCCCAGTGGCGTCGAGCGCAGGCGTTGACCGTCGGGGGTCAGCAAATCCACTGCGCCTTCGACCGCCAGGTCTGGGCTGAGAATGACCTGATGCTGCGTCTGCCGGGCGATGAAGTAGCCCTCGCGCGTTTGTTCGAACTGTGCCTGGGCCGGCACCCATTCACCACGATCCTCATCCCAGCGATTGAGCCCGAGGCCCAGCTCGACATAGCTGTTGGTGACCGCGAGGTTCTGACCTTCGGGAGTGGTTTCCTGGTGGACCCACTGAACCGTCCGGTGATGAGGACCGACTGTGGGTGAATCCGCCGTCGCCTCGGCCGGTCGCACTGGCTCGGTAAGCTGTCCAAGAGGCATGGGGAGAAGGGCGAAAGCGCCGGCCAGTGAGGCAGAGAGAACCACAAGTCTCATAAAGGACACAGCCCGACCAG
>DAOOQY010000267.1:0-6128 GCA_035389025.1 Verrucomicrobiota bacterium | reverse complement strand
GATCAAGAACCGCACACAATCAGGCGCCTACCAGCACCGGATGGTTGACCTGCTCCGCGGCATACTCGAGGCAGGCGAGGATGTCGTCCGGTTCCAGGAACGGGTCGTCTTCGAGAATCTGCTCGCGCGTCGCACCGCCGGCGAGCATGTCCAACACGTCCTTGACGACTCGTACTCTGCCGCCCACCTGCCCCCGAAGACCGAGCAAGCACGCGGCAGGGGAAAACTCTCGCGTTTCGCCTTGAATGGCCACACCCAGCCAGTCACACTCCACTCACGTCGAAAAAGCAAATGCCTATCAGTGATCGCCATACCGTACTTCGCCTGCGGGTCCCTCGCGTTCGCCGGCCTCTAGCCCGGATGTTTCACGAAGCTTCGCGGGGTCTGACATCCGGGCTCTGGCAACCCGATGGGCCAGAATAACAGATCAGCGAAACCTGTCCCGCTGGTCGTGGCTCCCCCATCGTGGGTGAGGTTTCCTGCTGAATAGGAGAGTGAAATATGCTCAACATTCTGCTGGCAGCCACCGTCCTGGCCTCTGTACCCCCTCAGGGAGAACCCCTGGAGAAGCCGTTTCGCCGGGGCGAACTGATCTTTGCGCCGCAGGCGCGGCACAACCACGGGAGTTGCTTGGTCGAGTGCCCCAATGGTGATCTGCTCGCTTGCTGGTATCGCGGGTCCGGCGAGGCCCAGTCGGACGACGTGGCGATTGTGGGCGCGCGGAGACGGGAGGGAGATCCGCACTGGTCGGAGGTCTTCGCGATGGCTGATACGCCTGGCTTTCCCGACTGCAACCCCTGCATGATCATCGACGTGCAGAAGACGCTTCGGCTCTTCTGGCCGGTCATCCTGGACAACCAGTGGGAGAGCGCCCTGCTGATGTCCAAGACCAGCAATGACTATGTGCGCAATCCCGGCCCGCCCCAGTGGCAGACTGAGAAGGTCATCCACCTAAAACCCGGCCCTGAGTTCGCAGAGGCAGTGAGGCGCGATCTGGACCGTCAGTGGGAGCCGGGCCTGAAGGCGGCGTCCGGCGAGGTCAGGCAGCGGCTTCAACAGTCCCTTGCGACCTGGCATAGGCGCTCAAACGAGAAGCTCAGCGTCCGCCTGGGCTGGATGCCGCGCGCCCATCCCGTCCAGTTCGACGGAAATCGGCTGATCCTGCCGCTCTACTCGGATGGTTTCGCCTTCTCCATCATGGCCTACACGGATGACGGTGGCGCGACGTGGAACATCAGCGCGCCTCTGGTAGGCGCTGGCAGTATTCAGCCCAGCATCGCTCGGCGGCGCGACGGGACTCTGGTGGCCTTCTTTCGCGATGGTGGTCCGCCGCCCAAGCGGGTTCTGGTCAGCGAATCGGGGGACAAAGGCCTGACTTGGTCGCTCGCCCGCGATACCGACCGCCCCAACCCGGGCGCAGGGCTGGAAGTGATCGTCCTGAAGAGTGGACGCTGGGCGCTGATCAACAACGATACCGAGAAAGGACGCCACAGTCTGGCTGTCTCGGTCTCCGAAGACGAGGGATGCACCTGGCCGATAGTCCGCCATCTGGAACATGACGCTCCGGGCCAGGACACCGGCTCCTACAGCTACCCATCCATACTTCAAGCGCGGGACGGTACCCTCCATGCCACCTACTCCTATGAACCGAACCCGGCCAACGTGGTCCGTGAAGGCAAAGGAGAGAGCATCAAGCACGTTCAGTTCAACGAGGCCTGGCTCCTGGAAGGACGACCGACGCCTTGACTGGCAGCTAGGTCCACCCAGCAATGCCGAAGATCGGCGAGCGCATTCAACGGTTCCGGGAACGGCTCCTGGAGCCGCGGGAATCGCTGGCACTGGCCCAACAGGCCCTGCTGCTGCGGTACCCGACCGTCGACGAATCGCCGATCGCGCCGGAGACACTGCTGCAGGCCCGCCGGCCCGAAGACGAAGGTCCGGACCTTTGGCGGGTCACGAACTGCTGCCAGGAGAACCTGCTCAAGGGCGGGTTGTCGGACGATCGGCGTGATCGGCGCGGGGAACTGCGCTCGGTCCGCGCGCTGCGAGGCATCGACTCCAAGGTCACCGTCAACAGGCGACTCTGGAGCCTCGCGGAGGAATTGGCCGACGGGAAGCCGTTGGCGTTGCCAGAGAGCGTCGCGGTCATCGCATGAGCATGAAGACGGCCGACGAGCACAGGAAGCCCTGGGCGCATTGGGGCATCTATCGCCAGGATCGGGAGTATGCCCGTGAAATGGGCGACCCCTGCTTGGGGATCGTGGATGCTACCAGCAAGTCGGAAGCGGAAGCCGAGGCGCGTCGCCAAGGCCTCAGCGGTCCGACCGGGCAGCGCCGACATCCGCTGCAGAGAGGTTCGAAATGAAGGTCCACGGCTTTCGGGGGTTGTGCCGCACAGACAATCCTCAGCTTTTTCGCAGAACGGACAGAACGTCACAAGGACCGATGTTCACAGCGGTCAAACGCGCTCCTACCATTTTCGCATGGAGGCACGATCGGACCCCATTTTGAGGCCCCTTGTGTCGGCATTTCCCGGCAAGGAGGTTCTGGCCCAGGACCGATCCAGATTCAACGGTGGTCGTCACCGACTGTTGCCGGCGAACACAGAGTCTGAACAACGGGGTCAGGCATTCTCCACCCGCAAGCTCTCCACCCACGCTCCGGGGAGGCATGCGGCAGAGGAAGTAGCGGCCCATGAAACTGTCGCCGCCCCGGCGGAACACGTCCAGCCGCGAGTTCCCTGTCACGATCAGGCGCGCCTTGTCGCCGTAATGTGTCGGCAGGAACGGTCTACACGGTTTGCGTCTGTTCCGGGGCGCCGGCCATCACGTCTCCGCAAGCTGGCAGCTTTGAGTTGAACAAAGTCCACATCCCGTCAGCCCGGATATTTCATAAGGCTTCGCGGGGTCTCATATCCGGGCTCTGGCGCGAAACGTGTCGAGCAATGCCAACCGTGAGTCGCTCGCACGCACTGCCTCCGGATCCGCGGTCCGACCATCCGGAGCCCAATCGCCTGTCAGTGGCGTCGTCAGCCCGCGCGTTGGAGGGTGCAATTCTCCCTTGACAAAAACCGGCTATGGGAATGGAGTCCGGTCCCGATGCAAGCACTGGCGGCTGTCCAATATGGTTCACACCTGTGCCGTCGGCCGCCTCTAACGAAATCCTTCCATTCGCTCCAATAAACATCAACCAAAACAGCCTATGCAGACACAGAATCAAAAACCGCTGAGAATCGCCGCCGCAGTTTGTCTTGCCGCCTGCGCCACCATGCAGGGTCAGGCCCTGGGGGACCAGGGGCAAATCTATGGGCGCTTCGATGTCGGCGCCAACTTCATGAACGACATCGAGGTCGACGGCGCGGGTGTCGACCTCGAGTTCGACACCGGTGTGCGATTCGACTTCGCCGGCGGGTACAAGATCACGAGCGCTTTCGCCGTCGAACTCGAAGTCGGGTTTGCCTACAACTCCGTCGATACGATCAGTGGATCGTTTTACGGGGACGACTACGACGTCGATCTCTCGGACACCGCCCTTGACCTCGATCTCTACCAAATCCCGATGCTGGTCAACCTGAGCTACACCATCCCGCTGAACTCGAGAATCAAACCCTTCATCGGGGTCGGCGTGGGCGGCCTGGCCGCCATCGCAAGCGCCGAGATGTATGGATTCGAGGAGGACGAGAGCACATTCGCCTTTGCGTACCAGGCCTTCGCGGGCGTGAGCTACCAAATCTCGAATAACGCCGATATCGGCCTTATCTACAAGTTCATGGGTTCTTCCGATCTTGACTTCGACAGCTTCGAAACAGACGGCATTGGCGCCCACATGATCGGACTCAACCTCGAGTGGCGGTTCTGATCGGACTCGCCCCGCAACATCGTCGCCATACGCCCGGATCGTCGGGCGTATGGCTCTTTTGCTTTTCCCCCGCCCCCGCCGGGTCGGATGTGGACGGTCGATGCGCCACCCGACAACTCCATTGCCCCCCCAGCTTAACGGTCGGTGCAGCAGCTTCTTTCGAATTGCCTCTTGCGCAGACCTGAACAACAGGAATCCCCCATGCCCATCTTCTGCAGACTGCTCGTCCCGATCGCCCTGTGCCTCCTGCCAGTCCAATCGCGCAGCGCGGCGACCCCCGACATCCCGGAGCCGGGGCGGCTCGAACGCAGGAACAGTTTCCTTGGCATTCACTTTGATTTTCACGCCGGTCCCGATTGCACCGAGATCGGCAGGAACACAACGCCGGCGATGGTCGAGAACGTCATCGATCAGGTCCGCCCGGATTACATCCAGATCGACTGCAAAGGCCATCGCGGCCTCAGCAGCTATCCGACGCGGGTGGGGAACCGGGCGCCCGGGTTCGTCGGCGACCCGCTCCGCGTGTGGCGCGAAGTCACCGCGCGGCGTGGCGTATCCCTTTATATGCACTACTCGGGCGTGTGGGACAGCGAGGCCATCCTGAAAGACCCGACATGGGCTGTCATCAACGCCGATGGCAAGACCAACCCGAATGCCACCTCATTCTTCGGCCCGTACGCGGATGCGCTGCTCATCCCGCAACTGCGCGAACTGGCCGGCGACTACGGAGTCGATGGCGCCTGGATCGACGGCGAATGCTGGGCCTCGATGCCCGACTACAGCCCGGCGGCTCTGGCGGCGTTCCGGGAACGCACCGGCATCCAGGATGTGCCGCGCAAGCCGGGCGACCCGCATTGGTTCGAGTTCCTCGAGTTCCATCGCGACGCCTTTCGTCAATACCTTCGTCGTTATATTGCCGAGGTCAAGCGCACCCATCCCCGCTTCCAGTTGTGCAGCAATTGGGCCTACACCGACCACATGGCCGAGGCGGTTAACGCGCCGGTCGACTTCCTGTCGGGCGACTACTCCCCCGAAGACAGCGTGAACTCGGCCCGGCTCTCGGCCCGCTACCTGGTCCGCCAGGGAAAACCCTGGGACCTCATGGCGTGGAGCTTCTCACGCAAACCGGGCAAGGACGGCACGTTTCAGAAGTCGGCTCCGCAGCTTCAGCGCGAGGCGGCTGTGGTCGTTGCCCTGGGTGGCGGCTTCCAAGCCTATTTCAAACAGAGGCGCGACGGCTCGATCTTCGACGATCAAATGCCGGTCATGGCCGAGGTGGCCGCGTTTTGCCGCGCCCGCCAGACGCTCTGCCATCGGACCGAGCCGGTGCCTCAAGTCGCGCTCCTGCTTTCGACTGCGGGCCATTACCGGAGAATCAACGGCCTGTTCAACCGCGATCTCGCCCGCGTCAGCGGCGCCCTGCAGGCGCTTCTCGAAAGCCAGCACTCGGTTGAAGTGGTCGGCGAACACATGCTCGCAGGCCGGATGGCCGAGTACCCGCTCATCGTGGTTCCGGAATGGGAGTACTTGGACCCACCCTTCCGCGCCGACCTGTTGGGCTATGCCAGAACTGGCGGCAGCGTGTTGCTTATCGGCCCCCAAACCGCCGCCATGTTCCTGGCCGATCTGGGTGTGACTCCCGAGGGCAACGCCGGCACCGAACTCTGTCACCTCGGGCATGGCGGCGCTTCGGCGCCGCTCAAGGGCCCGGCTCAACGCGTCAAACCCGCCGAGGGCAGCCAGACGCTGGGAGGCCTGCAACCCACGGCCGGCGCACAAACCGACCCCGCGCCCGCCGCAACCGTCACTCGATTGGGCAAAGGCAGGATTGCGGCCACGTGGTTCTGCCTGGGCCAAACCTACGCTGACGCTCGGAACGAAGTGGTGCGCCGCTTCATGCGCGACCTGGCCCGCCAACTCTTCCCGGAACCGATGGTCGAGGTGACCGGCTCACCCGATGTCGACGTCTGCGTCGCCCGCAAAGATGGCAGGCTGTTGGTGAACCTGGTCAACACCTCCGGACCGCATCAAAGTGAGCCGATCTTCGATTCCATCGCGCCCGTCGGCCCGCTCGAAGTCGTCATCCGCGAGCCCGCGCAGCCCGCGCGGGTCAGTCTCGAACCGGGCAACCGCCCGCTGCCATTCGAGCACCGCGACGGTCAGATCCGCCTCACGGTTCCGAAAGTGGACATCCATGACGTGATTCTGGTCGAACTCCCGCCTCAGCGGTAATGCCTTCTCTTTTGTCATGCGTGTCGAACAAGAAATGG
>DAOOQY010000266.1:0-6162 GCA_035389025.1 Verrucomicrobiota bacterium | reverse complement strand
CGAAGGCGAATGCGGGCCGGATTTCCTCGCGCGCGGCGACGCCCTGCCAGCCGTCGGGCGGAGTGGGTCCGTCGGTTGCTGCAGAAGCCGCCACGCTCATCCAGAGATTGGCGAGAACAAGACAGAAGCAGGCAGGTGTTTTCATACTTGAAATGAATCAGCGAAAGCGATACCGCCACAAATGCGCGCTGGACCCGAAGTAGATCGCGTCGTCTCGGAGAGCGAAACCGCAGCGGATCGGCACGGGCGCTTCGGCCTTGACGGCCACTTCCCCGGTGCTCGGATCAACCGCAAACACGCTGCGGGCGGTGAGTCCCCAGATCAGGCCGTCCGGGTGCCGGCCCAGTGAGATATCGAGCGGTGTGTCCGGGAGCACGATGGTTTGGACGACGCGCATGTCCCGCGGATCGAAGGCGAGCAGGCGGTTTCCGGCTGCCACGTAGACCTTGCCCTGTGCGGAACAGATGGCCGGGTATCCGGCAAGACCGCGCCAGGCAAGCATCGAGTAGAGTTCGCCATTCACCGAGGTGGGGTTGCCAAGATGGCGATTCGCCCCCGTCGCCGGGTCATGGACGAACATTTCCAGTGGCATTGCGGTGCTGCCGTAAACCTTTTCGTCGGGGCCCAACCCCACCACGAACAACAGCGAACCGTCGCCCTGATAACGGAAGGTGCGCGTGGTTGCGGTGCCGGTCTTCGGGTCGGTGAGCGTGAAACTGCCGGTCTCAGCGGTGATCTCGCCCACCGTCACCGTCCGCCCGTCGCACAGGGCCAAACCGGCCGGTTTGACCACCGTGTCTGCTGGGATTGGGACAAGGGATAGGTCTTCGACGCGGAACGCGTGGTTGCCGCAATGGGCATACACCTGACCGTCGGCGCCCAGGTGGACGCTTGCCGAGTTCTGGGTCCGGTACTTCTCCTGCAGAATCGAGATGTGGGAGCGGGTTGCGGGATCGTAGGCCACCACATTCGCGCGTCCGTAGCCGATGCCCGTGTAAATCTTGCCGGTGGGGCCGCAGGCGACGGACCGGGTGTACATCTGGGTGTCGTCCATTCGCCCCAGGTCCTGCATCCGGCCTGTCTTGGGGTCGTAGGAGACCAGCTTCGCATTGCCATAGGTGCAGCCATAGAGTTTGCCGTCTTTTCCGATGGCGTATTGCCAGATGTAGGTCTCGGTTTCCGAAGGTTTGCCTATCACTTCGAGGCCCTTGTCGGGCGCCTGCGGGTCGAACCGGAGTATGCAACCGCTTTCCCAGGTCCCAAGGTACATCTTCTCATCGGGGCCGCGGACGAGTGCCCAAGCCCCCGGCCCCACCGGCGCCTTGTACTGCCTGGCCTCACCGGTATCCGGGTCAACGGCGACCAGGAAGAGGGTCGAACCCGTCTGGGCGAAGTCGAAGTAGAGCAACTCCTTCTTGCCGGTCGCGTCAGGCCCGACCGCCGTGGCCATCAGCATGGCCTTCGTCACCGGCACGCCGAGATTCTCGAATCGGGCGTCCTCTCCGGCTCCGGCTGAGGAAGCGGCGGCGATCAGGCCCAATCCGGCGATCCAGAGCGGGATGCGGTCTTTCATGTGGAGGGGCTATCATGCCTGCGTCTGCCCTCATTGGCCATGCCAAAGTCAGCGAGCCCGGCAGTCCTGTTCCCCGACGAACTGTCCCGGGGGGCGGAATTGTTGCACTCGATCAACAAGTCCTTGTCGTGGCGCCTGGCTGGTGGTAACAGAATGGGAAACCCTTGCGGCGACGGCACCGAATGGATCAGCGTCCGGTGCCGAATCCCGATTACGGACAATCCGGGCGGGCAAGGGCATGTCCGGCTCAGGTTGACGCTGCCGTAAGCAGGAGAACGCGGCACCGATGAGGCACGCGGGCAGAGAGGAAATCGAACCATGAAGAATCCCTATTCGACAGAGACCGGTTGTTGTCCCCGGTTCAATCCCGAGCCGTGGAACGAGAAGGAGTTCCGATGGCAGGACAAGCTCTTCATCAAGGACCGCGTTCGATGCCTGTTCTACATGCCGATCGGTTTTGGGACCGTGATGACCCGCATCATGGAGAGGATCAGCTCGGCGGATGCGTTCACGCCTGACCCACCCGTCGCCCTCTCAGACCATACATCGAAGTGGAACATGGACCTCTACGTCGAGGTCGCCAGGGAAGTGCCCGGAGCGGAGAACGTCCGGTTCAGCGGGACCTTCCTGAGCAAGGTCTTTGAGGGCCCGTTCAAGGAGACCGGACGATGGTGCGCCCAGATGAGCGAGTGGGTACAGGCGCAGGGGAAACAGATCAAGCGGCAATTGATGTACTACACCACGTGCCCGAAGTGCGCCAAGCACTACGGCAAGAACTACGTGGTGATCCTGGCCGAGGTCTGACGCGCCTGGGCTGGACCCATGCGGTGACTTGACGGGCGGATGGAACATCGGCACCCGGCAGGGACAAACCCTCGCCGAACTGGTTCTTGAATCCGGCACCAGGCTGTCAGAATCACCATTGCCGAGCCGATTCGGCCATCTTCAAAACTGCCTAATAAGGTATTGACATCTACGCATCTGCATCTAGCTTGAAGGGCAGTGATTTGATTCGGGTGGCGGTACGTTTCTTCAGCGGGGTTCCCCACCCCCACCTCCTTGGCGTCTGCTACCCGAATCTTGCTCCTTCCGCCCATCCCATTGGCAATTGATCGGCCTACTGCGAACCCGTCCAGGCCCGATAAAGCGCGGCGATTTCGTCCGAAGAAGGCGCGTCGGAATGGACCAGCACACGGTAGCGGAGACGGACGGTTTCGTCGGGTTCGAGATCGATCGAATCGCCTTCGGGCCAGTACATTGGCGTCGGGGAGAAGAACCCGTAATCGCGCGTGAACCAGGGGGGTGGCGACCAGCGATTGGCGGGATGGGACAGGATCGTCACGCCCTCAGTCGCTCCGCCCCATTGACCGCGGCAATCCGCCCAAAGGGCCGGCTTGCCGAATGTTCCTTTCTCGCCTTGATCGCCCGCGTCGTTCATGAGGGTCCCGCCGCCGGTCACGGCGAGTTCGGGCGCCATCCGTGCCGAGAAAAGGGAGTGGTTGGTCTTCTCGATTCGGACCTTGCCGCGCGCGCGCAGGGTGATGTCGAAGTCGATGATGCGTCGGTCCGGCGTGGGAGCGGTGATGACGATGATGCGCCGGTCGGTGAACGGCGACTCGGCGTCGGGGCGTTGCCAGGCGCATTCCTGTTCGAACTCGACGGCGTTGCCGGCGGCTTTGATGAGCCGCACGGACTGGGAGGTGATGCGTCCGCGTTCGAGGCCCTCCTGCCAGTAGTTGCCGCCATTGACACGGTCGCATCCGAAGAAGATCGAGCTGTGGTGCGGATACGGGTCTGTGCGGCATGTGGTCACGCTGCGTCCGGTGCGCGGTCCCATAACAGGATAGAAATAGGGATACTTGCTATCGGGGGTGAACAGGTACTCCGTGAACAAGCGGTCGCCCGCGTACACTCGCACGCGGTCGTCCAGGGCCTCGGCGCGGAGGCCCAGTGCGGCCGAAGAGACCGGAGCAGGCGATGGGGTTGCAGCGGGCTGCTGTCGGGAGCCTTTCTTGATAGCGGAGTCATAGGATGCGCAGGCCTGTGCGAGAGCGGCCTGTTCGAGACTGCCGCGGTGAACCAAGACCCGGTAGCCGCAGCGGATGGGCTTGTCCGGTGGGAATGTCTGGCTTTCCACGCCCGGCCAACCCAGGCACAGAACCCCGTAGTGCCGCGTCAGCCACATCGGCGGGTAGTCCGGGTGATCGGGCGCGACCAGGATCGCCGCGCCGCTCGATGCGGACTGCCCGGCGAAGCGCGCGCTCAGATCGGCCCAGGCCAGTCGGGTCATGTAGAGATCGTCCTTGCTGACGCCGAGCGGGGTTGTGATCACCGTGTCGGTCCGGGGCGCAAACCGGAGGGTGAGGCCGCCGTAGCTCTTGCCTTCCGCGCCGGCGAGGCTGATCGGCTTGCCGATCGGCTGCCAGGTGAACTCGAAGTCGATTGCGCGCAGTGTGTCGGTGGCGGGGTGGGCGGTGATCCAGACGCGTTCCTGCATGACCTTCGAGGCGCCGATGTACCAACCGTTCTCGATGCCGAGCAGCGCGGCGTCGGCGCGCGTCTCCCGGGTGAGCCATCGCACGAAGCGCTGTTCGATGCCTTTGAGCATCCAGAGGTCTGTCTCCTGCCCGCCCACACCCACATGCGGCCAGGCCCAGAAAAGACCGCGATGGTGGTAATGGTCCTTTGGGAAATCGTCAGTCAGCACTTCGCCGTCCAAACCATAGAGCGGGTGGATATACGTGCTTCGAAAACGGTCGGCGGGGACCCCCTCCGGCTTGACCAGGTCGTGGCGATAGACAAGAACGGGTCGGTCGTCCTCCCACAGGCCAAGCGAGCCTGCATCCACATCGGCAAAACGAAAGCCGGACTCGGCCAAGGCGGGGAGGGCAGCGCCGAGGACCAGGATCGCGCCGATCAGGAGAAAGAGTGTATGCGTCCGCGGGACATGGCCTCGAGGATCGAGTCGGGAAGGGGAGGCCGTGGAAGAAGACGGGGCGGGGGCTGGGGGTGTTTGCATAGGCGCGGCGTGAGGGGATGGGGCGTTGACGGGGGGTGGACGGGATGGAGAAACAAATGGCAGACGCGGCTCGCGTCATTCTGGCCGATGGGTTCCTCGAACCCGCTGTTTCCTCTTGGGGGCGACCGTCTTGGGGCGGGACCGCGGGATGAGCGCGATCGGGCATCCCTCGTAACCGAACGCGCGGCGCAGTTGATCGGCCAGGTACTTTTCGTAGGCGGGGGTGAAGAGTTCGGCGCGATTGACGAACAGGAGGAATGTGGGTGGGGCCGGCTTGACCTGGGTTGCGTAGTAGAACTTCATTCGCGACCCGGCCGCGCTGACCGGTTGGCGGCGCTCGATGGCATCGCGAAGCGTGCGATTCAGGATGGCCGTGGGGATGCGCTGCTGCATTTGCGAGGCGACGAAGCGGACGGCTTCGAGCAGGCGGTCCAGGTGGAAGCCGGACTGCGCGGAGGTGAAGATGACCGGCGCGTAGTCGAGGAAAAAGAGCTTCTCCTGCACCCATTGACCGAACTGAGCCAGCGTGCTCCGCGGACGCTCCCCGCGCCTGCCCCTGGCCCCGCCGGGCGCGCGCGCCCGCTGCTGCGCGCTTTGGACCGCCGCCTCGAACAAGTCCCATTTGTTGACCACCACAAGACAGCCCTTGCGGGCCTCGACGATGCGGTCGGCGATCTTTTTGTCCTGTTCGAGAATTCCGGCCTTGGCGTCGAGAACGAAGATGACCAGGTCGCATCGCTCGATCGACTGCTCGGCGCGCTTGACGCTGAAGAACTCGATCGAGTCAGCCACGCTGCGAGTCTTGCGGATGCCCGCCGTGTCCACCAACACGTAGCGCTCGCGCCGCCCGTCGGTCTCGACTTCGAAGGGCACGTCGATCGCGTCGCGTGTCGTCCCGGGAATCGGGCTGACGATCACCCGCTCGGATCGGGTGAGGGCGTTGACAAGCGAGGACTTGCCGACGTTCGGACGTCCGACGACGGCCAGCTTGAGCGGCGCCGACGCGGCGTCATCGCCCGTCGCGAGGGCGGGGGCCGGGTCGGCGGCGGGAAGAAGACCCGTGGCCGTTTCGACCAACGATTCGATCCCGCGGCCATGAATGGCCGAGATCGGGAAAATCCGCTCGAATCCGAGTGCGCTGAACTCGGGGAGCCCTGCCTCCGCACGCGGCTCGTCGACCTTGTTGACGGCGACCAGGACGGGTTTGCCGGCGCGTCGGAGGTGTTGGGCCACCTCCCGGTCGAGTGGGGCCACCCCTTCCTGGACATTCGTCACCAGAATGATGGCGTGGGCCGCTTCCAGGGCAAGACCCACCTGCTCGGTCGTCGCCCGGACCACGACGTCGTCGGCCTTCTCACCCCGCATCAGGCCAAGTCCGCCCGTGTCGATCAGCGTGAACGAACGCCCGCGCCACTCGGCCTCGGCCGTGATCCGGTCGCGGGTCACGCCCGGCTGATCGTGGACGATCGCGATGCGGCGTCCGACGATGCGGTTGAACAGAGCGGACTTGCCGACATTGGGACGTCCGACGATGGCGATCAGACCAGGCACGCCCCGAGAATGACTTGGC
>DAOOQY010000265.1:0-6181 GCA_035389025.1 Verrucomicrobiota bacterium | reverse complement strand
TGGCCGGCGGGCGAGGACGGCGACCTCTACAAGGTCGAGGACTGGTTCGAGTTCGACGACGCGGGCAGCAGTTTCACCTTCAGCCGGGACGCCACGCTCGAGAAGTTCACGACCACGGGTGGCGCGTACAAGCTGGCGCGCTACCGCTGGGCGTGGCGGAAGCGGGCGGTGTCCGATTCCGCCAACAACTACACCAACCTGTTCAACCTTGTCACGGCGTTGAACCTGGCGGGGGCGGCCCTGGTGCCGCAGGTCGAGAACCAGGTCGACGTCGAGAATTGGATGCGCGTTTTCGCTCTCCAGCACATCGTTGGGAACTGGGACGCCTACGGCTACAATCGCGGCAAGAACGGCTACATCTACAAGCCGGTCAACGGACGCTTCGGAATGATTCCGTGGGACATCGACATGGTGCTCGGCTCCGGGAGCGACGGCCCGACGACGGACATCTTTGGCGCGAACGATCCGACCGTGACCAAGCTCTGGAACACCCCGGCGTTTCGGCGCGTTTATTTGCGGGCCTATTGGGACGCCGTCGCCGGTCCGCTCCAGAACGCCCGGTTCGATCCCATCGTGGACGGGCGGCATTCGGCGCTGAGGGCCAACGGCGTCACCGTCGCTGACCCGCGTCCGATCAAGAGCTGGGTGGCCCAACGCCGGGCGTACCTGGCCAGTCGCGTGGCTGGGATGGACGTGAAGGAGTTCGCCATCACCAGCAACGGCGGCAATGACTCGAGCACGGGTCAGTTGCAGGTGACGCTCAGCGGAACAGCGCCCATCGCGATCAAGACGATCGAGTTGAACGGCGCCGTGATGCCGGTGACGTGGACCAGCGCGACCAGTTGGTCCGCCCAGGTCGCCTTGGGCGGGCGCACCAATGTCCTGAACCTCGTCGGCTATGATTCGCGGGGCGCGCCCGTGGCCGGCGCTTCCGACACCGTCCGCATCATCTACACCGGCCCGGAACTGCCGGCGCCGGCCGATCAGGTGGTGATCAACGAGATCATGTACCATCCCCTGGCGCCCAACGCATCGTTCATCGAACTCTACAACGCCTCGACCACCGCCCCGTTCGATCTCTCCGGCTGGCGGCTCGGGGGTGTCGGCTTCACCTTTCCGTCCGGCATCGTGCTCGGCCCAGGCGCCTTCGCTGTCGTCGCTTCGAACCGGGACGGCTTCGCGGCGGCGTACGGATTCGGTGTCTTGCCCGTCGGTGAGTTCCCTGGCAACCTTCAGAACGACGGCGAGCGTTTGCGCCTTGTCAGACCCGGGGCCACACCGGAGGAGGATGAACTCGTCGATGAAGTCCGCTATGCGAACGAGCCGCCCTGGCCCGTTCAGGCGGACGGCTGGGGCCCCTCGCTGCAACTGATCGACCCGCGTCAGGACAACTGGCGTGTCGGCAACTGGGCCGCGGCGCATCCGGGCGACACGGTCGTGGCCACGCCCGGCAAGGCCAATTCGGTCGCGAAGACCCTTCCGCCGTTCCCGCCGCTGTTCATCAACGAAGTCCAGCCCCAGAATGTCAGCGGCCCGGTTGACCGGTTTGGCGACCGGGATCCGTGGATCGAGCTTCACAATCAGGGCACGAATGCGGTCGACCTGAGCGGGTTCTTCCTGACCACCACGTACACGAACCTCACGGAATGGGCCTTCCCCGCCGGCGCGCGCATCGGTCCCGGCGCGTTCTTGCTGGTGTGGGCCGACGGCGAGCCGGTCGAGTCGACGGAGGATGAACTGCACACCCGTTTTCGCCTTGTTTCCGGCAGCGGTGCCGTTGCCCTGGTGCGAGAACAACTCGGTGCGCCGGCGGTCATCGACTTCATCAACTACCAATCCATCCCGGACGATCTGTCCACCGGCTCGTATCCGGACGGCCAGCCGCAAGCCAGACAGTTGTTTCACCTGCCCACGCCGGGCCGGGCGAATGATCCCGGCACGCCGCCTGTCGATGTCTTCATCAACGAATGGATGGCCAGCAACACGGGCGTCGCGCTCGATCCGGCTGATGGCGATCTGGACGATTGGTTCGAGTTGTACAACGCCGGCGCCCAGGCGGTCGATCTCTCGGCGTACACGCTGACCGACAACCTCGAGGACCCGGCCAAGTTCGTGATCCCGAACGGGACGGTGATTCCGGCGGGTGGCTTTCTATTGGCGTGGGCCGATGAAGAGACGGAGCAAACAGGCCAGGGGCGGTTGCACGTCAACTTCAGGCTCTCGGCCACTGGCGAATCGCTCGGGCTCTTCACCCCCGACGGGCGGGCGGTGGACACCATCGCGTTCGGCTCTCAGACCAACAATATCAGTGAAGGCCGCTTCCCGGATGGAATGATCCCGCCGCCCTTTGTCTTCATGGGCCGCCCCACGCCGGGCGGGCCCAACGATTTCCCGACGCTGAACGCGCCGCCCACGCTCGATCCCGTGGGCAGCCGAACTGTCGATGAAGGACAAACGGCGGCCTTCACAGTGTCCGCGACCGATCCGGATGCCGGGCAAACACTCATTTTCGCGCTCTTCGGGGCGCCGCCGGGCGCCCAGATCGATTCGAGAACAGGCGCGTTTTCCTGGATGACGACCGAGGCGGACGGGCCGGGCGATTATGCATTCACCGTGCGTGTCACCGATGATGGCACGCCGCCGCGCTGGGACGCCGAAGAGATCGCGGTCACCGTCCGCGAGGTGAACCAGTCGCCCACGCTCGATCCGATTGCCGACCAGTCGGTCGACGAGGGATCCGTGCTGAGCATCCAGGCCGTCGCGCGGGATGTCGATCAACCCGCGCAATCCCTTCGGTTCAGCCTGGTCGGTGTCGTCCCCGAAGGCGCCACGATCAACGCGTTGACCGGAGAGTTCTCGTGGACGCCCGCCGAGGACCAGGGAGCGCGGACTCACGTGGTCACCGTCCAGGTCGCTGACGACAGCGTGCCGCCGGGATTGGCCACCCGCAGCTTTCAGGTGGTTGTCAATGAGGTGGACAACGCGCCGGTGTTCGAGCCGGTCAGCTTGCAGACGGTCGACGAGTCGAGCCCGTTCGCCCTGCGGCTCAGCGCACGGGATCCGGATTCGCCCCCGCGCGCGGTGACCTACCGGCTCGAATCCGGTCCGCCGGGTCTGACACTCGATCCTGTTACTGGTCAGGTGAACTGGACGCCGGCCGAAGCGCAGGGGCCCAACTCGTACAGCGTCGTCGTCCGCGCGACCGAGATCGGAGGGACACAGTCGTCGACCCTCTCCTTTGCGATTGTTGTGAACGAGGTGAATGAGCCGCCCACGCTCGCGGCCATCGCGGATCGCACGTTGGCCGAAGGGACGGTTCTTTCGTTCATGAGCAGTGCCGCGGACACGGATCTTCCCCGGCAGTCCCTCCGGTTCAGTCTCGATCCGGGCGCGCCGCCCGGAGCGAGTCTCGATCCGCAGAGCGGAGTGTTCCTGTGGGCGATCGGCGAGGATGCGGGCCCGAGCACGAATCGGATTACCGTGCGCGTGACCGATGACGCCCTCGATGCCAGGTCCGCTGCCCGCACTTTCACGGTTGTTGTCGTGGCGCAGGTGCGGGTCGTGATCAACGAAATCATGTATCGCCCGCCACCCGACGGCGCCGAGTTTGTGGAAATCCACAACACGTCGACGAACA
This sequence comes from Verrucomicrobiota bacterium, assembly GCA_035389025.1. Lineage (GTDB taxonomy): Bacteria > Verrucomicrobiota > Verrucomicrobiia > Limisphaerales > J093 > MWFF01. The sequence continues at coordinate 2,544 of DAOOQY010000265.1, read as the reverse complement.
CGAGTTGGCGTTTGGATGGCTGGCGATTGACCGGGGCTGCGTTCACATTCCCGGCGGGGACCGTGCTGCCGCCGGGCGGATTCCTCGCTGTCGCGCGGGATGTCGGCGTTTTTCAGGCCGCGTACGGATCGAAGGCGCCTGTCATCGGCAATTACTTGAACCAACTGAGCCCCGGCGGCGGCACCATTCGACTCTTGCGTCCTGTGGCCGGCGGCCTCGAAGAGACGATCGACCAGGTGACGTTCCTGACACGGGCGCCGTGGCCAACGAGCGCGAACGGGTCCGGTCCGTCGCTGCAATTGATCGATGCGCGCCAGGACAATACGCGCGTCGGCAACTGGAGTGCGGTGTCGGGCACCAGCACCAATGCCCCCGTCAACGTCGTGCCGATGACCGCATCGTGGCGTTACTGGCAGGACGCGTCCGCTCCCGCGCCCGGGTGGACCAACCTGGTGTATGACGACAGCCAGTGGCCCAATGGCGGCGCGCTTTTGTATGTCGAGAATGACGCCCTGCCGGCGCCCAAGACGACGCCGCTGACCATAGGCCAGATGAGCTACCTGTTCCGGACCCGCTTTCAATTCAACGGCAACCCGGAGGGCGCGTCGCTCCAGTTGCGGACCATCATCGATGACGGCCTGGTGCTCTACCTGAATGGGCGGGCCTTCTTCTGGCTGGGGACGGAGGAGGGCGTGCTCCCCGCGCGCCCGGACCCCGCGAATCGGACCATTGGCAACGCCACCGAGGAGGGGCCCTTTGTGCGGCTTGTGGACAATTTGCGCATGGGTGAAAACGTCCTGGCCGCCGAGGTGCACCAGAACAGCATTGGCAGCACGGACATCGCGTTCGGCGTCGCCGTCGATGTGATCGAAGTCCGGCGCGAGAGCGCGACGCCGGGTTATGCCAACTCGGTGCGCGCGACGCTCGAGCCGTTCCCCGAAGTCCGCATCAACGAGGTTCTTGCGGACAACCAAACGGGGATCGCCGACAGCCGCGGAGACCGCGATCCGTGGGTCGAGATCGTGAATCGGGAGTCCGGTCCGGCCGCCTTGGACGGGTGGTATCTCGCCAACAGCTACGGCAACCTCGGGGCGTGGGCCTTTCCGAAAGCGGCTCTGTTGGCGGGCGGCCAGTATCAACTCGTGTGGGCGGATGGCGAACCGGGCGAAGCCAGCGCCGCTGAATGGCACACCGACTTTCGGCTCGCGCCGCCTGCTGGCGTGGTTGTGTTGAGCCGGCTTCAAAACGGGCAGCTTGCGGTGGTCGATTTCATCGAGTACGCGGGTCTCACTGCGGATCGCTCCTTCGGGTACATGGAGCCGCGGCTCGATTCGAGCGCGCCCGCCGTGCTTGCGCAGCCTTCGCCCGGCCAGCCCAACCTCGTCACCGAACCGCCTCGGCCTCGGATTCTCAACATCGCCGCCGGCGGCTCGGGCGAGGTCACGTTGGTGTGGGAAACCGCGCCTGGCTGGACCTATCGCATCGAGGCGCGCGCGTCCATGGAGAGCGGTTGGTGGGAACTGCTGGGGCAGGTTGTCGGCACATCTGCCACGGCGAGCTTCACCCATTTCCCTCCAGCCGATCTCGATGCGTGTTACTATCGGGTCCTTGTGGCGCCTTGATGCCGTCATAGAATTGACGCACCATCCGACGCGAAACATGATCATCCAATGCAGCGCCCCCATTCGGATTTGCGATCTGGGTGGGTGGACCGACACCTGGTTTGCGGGCTCCGGCAAGGTCCTCAATATCGCGGTCTTCCCGTCGGTCGAGGTGACGGTTGTGGCCGGCCGAAAGCGGGCGCGCGATCCCCAAATCACCATCCATGCCGAGAACTACCGCGACACCTACGCGCTCAAACGGCGGGCGCGCACCTGGACCAAGCACCCGCTGATCGAGGCCGGGTTCCGGCTGTTCCGCCTGCCGTCGGGGCTGCATTTGGATGTGACGATTTTTTCCGCGGCGCCGGCCGGGGCCTCGACCGGGACGTCGGCATCGGTGTCTGTGGCGGTGTTGGGGGCGCTCGATCTGCTGGGGCAGCGCTCGCTGACCAGCTACGAACTGGCCGCCAAAGCCCATTATATCGAGTCCGCCCTGCTCAAGTTGCAGTCGGGCATCCAGGACCAACTGTGCGCCGCTTATGGCGGCATCAATTTCATCGAGATGAGCCGCTACCCGGAGGCCTCGGTCTCGCCCGTTGTCCTGCCCGAAGAACTGACCTGGGAACTCGAATCCCGGCTGCTTCTGATCTACCTCGGGCGTCCGCACTCGTCGTCCGCCGTCCACGAGACGGTGATCCGGCGGCTCGAAGAGTCGCCGCGGTTCAGACGCTATCTCGAACCGTTGCGCGAGGCGGCGGCGGCGGGCAAGGCGGCTTTGTTGCGTTGTGATCTGGGCGCGTTTGGCGAGGCGATGGCCGCCAACACTCGGGCGCAACAGAAACTCCATCCGGAACTGGTTGGCGACCGCGCCCGCCAGGTGATCGCCCTGGCCCGTGAACACGGGGTCTCGGGTTACAAAGTCAACGGGGCCGGAGGCGCCGGA
>DAOOQY010000264.1:0-6201 GCA_035389025.1 Verrucomicrobiota bacterium | reverse complement strand
ACACCACACGGCTCGGATGTGGCTACGATTTCCGCTTGCAGACCTCTGAAAAGCCCGAGTTTCTGGCAGTAGAGGTCAAAGGACTAAGAGAGCGCACCGGCGCAATCTCGCTCACCCCAAAGGAGTACGAGACTGCGGCAAGCATGCAAGGGCGGTTCTTTCTGTTCGTTGTGAAGAACTTCCGGGAGTCGCCGTTTCATGAGATTTTCCCGAATCCGCTCTGCACAGGGCTCAGCTTCGTGAAGAAGGAGAGAATTTCTATGCAAATCACCTGGCTTGCATCTGTGTAGGTTGCCGCAGTCAGGTTCAAGATGCTGAAATTGGAACCGCAATAGCGGCTTTTGCTGCCACCCGTCAGGCGAATGCCATTGTAATGACCAAGGACGCGGACCTTGCGGAGATGGTGGACAGGCTCGGACCGCCCCCGCACGTGATCCGGCTAACCTGCGGGAACACGAGCGACGCCGGGCTGCACCTCCTTCTCGAGAATACGCTGCCCAAAGCACTCCAGCTCATCAGACAGGGGGACGCTTTGGTTGAGATTTCCGGCTCGTCATAGGCTCGCCGCTGTGGGCATCATCATCTCCCATGAGCACGCGATACCCGCTCTCTATCGAGGAAGAACAGGCGCTTCGTGATTTGGGCGGATTTGAGCACTGCAGGAATATCGTGGATGCGATCCTGCGTGAGCACGGCTTTCAAAGAGGGCTGTTTACCGACTCAGAGGTCGACCTTATTCGCAAAGGCCGCGGTGCAAGCTCGCGGAGGCGAAAAATCACGTTCCTTTTCAATTCATGCAAATCGCTCCGTGCCAACATCCAGGACCTGCTTGAGCAGGCAAAGGAAGTTCAAGCAAACGCAGGCGGCACGAATTACGTCGGCGCCATGCTTCAGCACCTCGTTGGCGCAAAGCTCGACCTGGTTCTTGGCTCCGGCAAGATCGAGCACCACGGATTCTCGGTGGCAGACCGCCCCACCGACCGGGAAGCTGATTTCCAGGTCGAGGCCGTTGCTCTGCACGTCACGACGCATCCAAGCGAGGCGCTTATCAGAAAGTGCGAGCAGAATCTGCGTGGGGGTCTCAAACCGGTAATCCTGACCCTTCGTGATGGCGTGCTCGCTGTTACCTGCCTTCTCGATGCCGGTCCGCTGAAGGACCGGGTAGACGTTCTCGATGTTGTGCAGTTCCTCACCGCGAACGTGTACGAGCGCAGTCTGTCCAAAGCGGCAGACTGCAAGGTCACTCTTTCCAGACTTCTGCAACGCTACAACGAGATTGTTGAGGCTTGCGAAACCGAGCCTTCGCTGAGAATCAGAATGCCTGCCCCTTCACCTGGCAAGTGACAACCGCGAAACCGAGAACCCCACAACGTGGCCCGATGCGGGCTACGGTTCGAGTGAGACCGAACCAAGTCGATAGCGCCGCTGCCCGTCGTCGTTGTCGAGCGGCAGGGCGATGACCGGGGTGCCGTCGCGTTCGCCAACCGACACGAAGACATCGCAGGGGCCCGGCGCGGTCGCCGGGGCGATCAGACCGGCCGTGAAGCCGCTGCGGTGCGATGTGACGGGGGCCTGCCCCTTGGGACCGGGTTTCAGGTCGCGCAGGTTGAAGGTCCCATCGGCCAGCACGGCGACGATGCCGCCCGTGGCATCCTTGAGCGTCAGGGCCATGAAACCGCCCGGGTAGCACGGGGCCACACCGGCGTTGGCCCACTGGCTGTCCACCAGAAACGGCTTCCCGATGCTGACGCGGCTGGGCCAGGACATCTCGCGCAACTGCAGCCGGTAGCCGAGGCGAAGGTTGATGTCGTCAACGGTCTTTCGGGTCTCGGCCAGCATTTCATGCGGCCACCAATGGATGGTGAGGAAGCTCGCGTGGTAGTCCTCGACCGCCTTGATCAAGAGCGAGCCATCTCCCCACGCGCCGCGGCCTTTGGACCCACCATAGTGTTCATGCTCGACGATGACCGGGAGCGTGGGCCAGAAGAGGCCGGCCATGTCCGCGTGGTACCACGAGTTTGGCGGCGGCTGCACGCAGATGCTGTCGTCGCGCAGCGTAATGCCTTTCGAGAGCGCGTAATCCGTGAGCGGTTGATGCGCGCCCTCGGCTTGCGATCCGGTCACGTCATCGATGATGGCGAGCCGGGTGCGCTTGAAATGCTTCAGGTGCAGATCGATGTGCTGGCGCATGATCTCGTTGGCGCGCTCCTGTGGAATCTGGCTGCTGCCGCCGGTGTGACCTTCGCCCCACATGCCATAGGTGCCGATATCGAAGAAGGCCACCTGTGGGCGCCCGTCGTAACGCTCGGCCAGCGCGCGCAGGAAATTCTCGAGCTTCGCCAGGAAAACCGGGTCCGCAAAGTCGGGGTCCCAGAAAGGGCCGTCGGGTTTCGGTCCCCTGCCCCATTCGTAGAACACGCCTTTGGCTCCGGCGTTCTTCACCCACTCGGGTGTGGCGAACCGGGTCCAGTTCTCCGAGCAGGTCAGGCGAAAGGCCACGCGCTTGCCCTTGGCGATCCAGCGTTGCGCGGGGGTATCCAGGATCGGCCAGTTGAACTTGCCCTCCTCCGGTTCGACGAACGCCCACGGGATGCGCAGATAGACCACGGACAGCCCAGGCCATTCATCCACCGTATCCGCAGGCTCGAGCTTCGAGCCATAGTTCTGCGGGATGTTCGAGTAGAACATCAGGGTCCAGCCCATGTCCGGATTAACCAGCGCGGCGCCGTTGTCCTCGGGTTTAACGACAATCGGGTCGGGCGCTGACGGCTCGCCCGCAGCCACGAGCATCGCGGCAGAAGCCGCAGCCGCGAGGACGGACAAGAGAAACGAACGACGTGCTTTCGTGAATTGAGTCATATACGGGGCGAGTCTACTCTATTTGGCGCGGCGAGTCATGTCTTCTCGGCTGAGCGTTGAGCGCTTCTGGTTCTGGCCCCCATGCGCATGACAGCGTTGAATGTCAACGCTCTCCATGAACCGAACCTTGGAGGGGGGACGGCTCGTCCCCCGCCGAAGAATGTACTTGAAGGAGTTTGGGGCGACGAGGCCGTCGCCGCTCCGCACCGGTTCATGGTCTCCGTGCGCATTAAACTGTTGAATGTCAATGCTTCCCATGAACCGCGCTGTTCGGTGTCCACCCTTTAGGGTGTGCACTTGCGCACGCTAACCCGGGAATCTCACCAGTGGGGCGATCGCGGCATTCCGGACGGTGCGCGGGTGAGACTTCCGGGTCTGTGAACCTTCAACTTTGAACAGACCCTTACCTGTGCCAGACCGGAGCCAGAAAAGCCGTTGCCTCGACGAATGAGGCTTCACGCCGGAAATCGGCCGGATTGTATGCCGGCACATTCGTATCCGCGTTGGCCCAGCGCGGATGCTGGCGTCCGAAATAGCTGCCGTAGTACTGGTAATTCGAATCGACCCAACGGCTCACGCGCATCAATTCCATCGCGGTCAACATGGCGGCGTGATTGTCCTTGGTGTTCTTCGGATGCGAGGGATTCGTCAGGAGGGCCATTAACGAACTGGCGGAGCAGCCCAGGCTTTTCGGCGGCAGATAGGCCCCGTTGTAGTTGCCCTGGTCGCCCTCGAGAAAGGAGGTGAACTCGGCAATGATCGGACCGGCCAGTTGCTTCCGGGCCAGTTGTTCGTAGGAGGCACTGTAAAACTCGGTGATCTCACCGGTCAGCCGCAGGCCGCCCGCGGGATCCTGGCCATGACAGGAAACGCACTTCGCATCCCAAATCGGCTGAATGTCGGTCGGGTAGTGAATGACCTGGCCCGCCTGACCGTCACCGCCGTTCTCGACCAGGTCGCACGGTTGCGGTTGGGGCCGGTCCGGAGGGCGCATCAGGGCCAGTGGCATCGTCGGGGTGCTCGCCCGGGTGATGTGGTTGGCCTGACCGTGACACCCGGTGCAGGAACGGACCTCTCCCGCACGGTAGTTCACATAGGTGCGCTCCCGCTGCAACTCACGAAAACTCTCATCGAGCGCCTGCAAAAAAATGGCCCGGTTCGCCGGCACGACAAAGTGCGCCGAACCGTCGCCTTCCACGGGCACGACGCCCCACTGCACGCGCGGCCAGAGCGCGGCCTTCCAACTGGAACTGCTCAACGAGGGCTCCCATCGCCGGCCGGTGGACCAGTATCGGGGCAACGCTTCATTGATGCGAATCCATTTGACTTGTCCCCGTTCGATGCCGGCCATGCCCTGATAAACATCGGCCACCGTGCATAGCGCTTCATCACTCGCCGCGTACTCAGCGTCCCGATGCGTTTGCACCACCGGCGGAACCGGCCGGGCCAGCAGAGGCAGCGGATGCCAGCAGGACAGCGCGGGATCGGCATGAATGAGCTGACGCCGTCCTCGAGTGTCAATCAGGTACAAGGCGTAGGCGTTGGGGACTTGTTGAAAGTGATCGGCGGCGTTGACCTTGTAGGAGACCAGGAACTCGCTGTCGCTGATGGGAATTGGATGCGTAAACAGGTGCCCCTTCCGCCCCTCGCGATCGTGAACATAGCGCCCTTCCCCGGTCAGGAAGTGCCAGCCCGGTTCGGTCCGCCGCTGGATGAACACTTCAGGTGTGAGATTGTGGACCGCCTGGCGCTCATCGCACGGCAGGTAGTCCGGCTGATCCGGGTCCGGACCCCGCGTCCGGATGCCTTTGCTGTAGTCGACGAGCATGATCGCTCCCACGCAGCCTCCTTGCGGATAGTGGCACGTTCCCACGCAGACGAAGCGCGAGCGATCACCGGGCATCGGTTGGGGATACATGTAAACAGTCGTGGTATCGTCGGCCAGCCCGTAGAGTTCCCGGGGGCTGCTGCCATCCGGATTCATGGTCCAGACGGTCTTGGCCACGCGAGCCCCCTTGTCGATGTACTCCCACCGGTGATACATCACGCGTCCGTCGTCGAGCATCACTGGACAGAATTCGCTCACGGGGCTGTTGGCCAATTGCCGCACCTCGGTGCCATCCGCCTTCATCCGATAAAGCCCGGGCGCCACCAGATGGCTCGAGCCGCCGCACAGCACCGTATGTTCACTGCGCGTCGAGCAGAAGATGATGTCGCCATCCGGCAAATAGCACGGGTGAATGTCGTCCGTATGCCATCCCGGATGCCATCGGGCGGCCTTCTCAGTCTCGTCCGGCGGCGGAAACGACACCTGCCGCAAGCCTGTGCCGTCCGTGTTCACTTCCCAAATGCGAAAGCCCGCCGCCGCATCCTGGCGGAAATCGAAAAGGACCTTCACCGCATCGAACGAGAGACTGATCTTGCCAATGAAGCCCTTGCCCCCCGGCATGTCCGCGCTTCTCACAACCGCTCTCTCCGAGCGGGTGCGCAGATTGTAAACGTAAATGCCGTTGTCCGGCAGGAATCGGTCCGGACTGGTCCCATTGTTGATGTCCGTATAGTAGTGATCCGAGGAATACGGCTTGCGCTTGACGAAGACAATTTCCTCGAAACCCATGTCGGTCGGACGGACCGCCGGCTGAACCGCAGGGGCAGGACCGGACGATGATGCGATCGAAATTGGTCCTGGTCCATCATCGCCAAAGGCGCTGGCCCCAAGCGCGAGGGCAAGAATACCGGCGAGCGGAAGTCGTTCGATTGACACTCTGCCTGCAGCAGCAACGCACTCTTCCAGAAGGTTCATGGGCGGAGATGCTCTGACGCTTTCGGCCTGCCCGCAAGCTTGTTCGGGCTAGAAGAACACAACGTAGAGCGCGAGTGTGGCCAGCACAACCACCGCGCCGCCGAACTTCGCGCAGCGCGAAGACACCAGTTCGATGCGCGCGTTCGGGACAAACGCGAATGCTTTGGGGAGCGGCTTCAACGCGGTGATAAGGAGCATGGCCGCGATCACGATGCCGAAGGAAATCGAGGCGCGGTTCACGAACGAGACGCCCGGGGCGAGCTGTTTGAGAAGCCAGAACGAGACCGGGCCAAGCACCAGTCCAACGACGCCGGTCACCGGCGGTGCGCGCCGCACCAGCAACCCGACGAGGAACACCGCGAGAATGCCGGAGTAAATGTAGGCCTGGCCCTCCTGGATGATGGCGAAGATGCTGTTGCTGATTTGGGGATTGCCGAGGCTCGGCGCGAAGGCGCAGCCGCAAACCATGAAGACGCCCACAGTGATGCGTCCAACGTTGACGAGATGAGACTGCGAAGCGGTTGGGGCGATGTGGACGC
>DAOOQY010000263.1:0-6208 GCA_035389025.1 Verrucomicrobiota bacterium | reverse complement strand
CCATGAAAACAGTGTGTTGCAGTTCTCTATCTCTCGAACCTGGCGCGGTTTTGCTTCTCCAGCCCGCATAGCAGTCCTCTTGCGAGGTCTGACCGCCCTGGGCACCGATGGGGTGTGGAATATGCGGGTTAGCGCGGGCGCGTGACGCGGACTCCGACAAAGCGCGTCCGCGGGACAACGAACTTCCTGACCTCGACCGTTGCGGTCGCAGCGCCGAATTCGCGCAGGAGCAGATCGGCCATCTCGACGGCCAGGGTTTCGATCAAACGCCAACCGCGGCCCGCCCCCCATTGGGCGAGCCGCTGGCAGACCGCGGCGTAGTCGATGCTCGAGCGCAGGTCGTCTTTCTCGACCGCGCGGGCGAAATCGTGCGCCAGTTCAATCGAGACGAGGAGGCGTTGCGGCTTGGCCCGCTCGTCCTCGGGCACGCCCACCCGCAGAAACAACTCGAGGTCCCGGATGAGGATTGTGTCCATCATCACTGCGGCCCGGCCTGATCGAGGTAGGTCGTCAGCAGGGTTCGCGTCGGCTGGTTGAGCGGAAGGTCCATCGCCGCCGGCGGCGCCACCCATCGGTACTCCTGCGCCTCAGCGTTCAGGCGCACCGCCGCCGGCCCCGCGCACCGGCACGTGTAGTTCAGGAGGAGAAAATGGGCGTCGCGATAGAACTCGGGCGAGTGAATGCAGTCCTGGACCATGACGAAGGCGATGTCGCGGACCTCCAAATCGGTCTCCTCCTTCAACTCGCGCCGCAGCGCATCCGCACACCGCTCTCCGAGTTTGATCTTCCCGCCGGGAATCCCCCAAAGATTCGACCATTTGCGCGTGCGCACCATGAGGACCTGGCCGGCCTGGTTGAAGACCAGGGCCCCGACCGTGGCCACGGGGCCGGCGGGCGTGCGTTTTCCGGCGGTGGGCGCCGCCCCTTCGAGTTGGAATCCCTGGAGTTCGAGCAGATCGCGCAGTTCGCCGAGGTGCTCGACGATCAGATCGGGCTGGCGGGCCCGCAACTGGGCCAGGCTGTTGTAACCGGTGAGCACGGCGCACGCGTACACACCGCCGCACCGGGCGGTTTCGACATCATGTTCCATGTCGCCGATGAACACGGTCTGGCGCGGAGCCAGGCCGTGGTCTTCCAGCAACTCGTGAATCCTCGCCCGCTTGTCCCACACTTCCACATAGGGGTGGTCCAGGTACCTCCCGAATCCGGTCTCCGCCGCCTGAGCCGCGAAGTGGTCCCGGTGCACGCTGCTGAGCAGAAAGGTCCGCAGCCCATGCCCCCGGCAGAACTCGAGGAACTCGCGCGCGTGCGGCAGTTCGCGGACCAGATGTTGCGACTGACGAAAGGCGCTGTGGAACCAATCTTCGAGTTGCGGCCAGGGCACGTGCGGCACGTAGCGGTCGTAGAATGCCTTGAACGGCAGGCAGAACTCGGACCGGAATTGTTCGAGCGTCATCTCCGGAACCCCGGCCTGGCGGAAGACGTGGTTGCTCGCCGCCAACACCGCCGGCAGATCGTCCACCAAGGTGCCCGACCAGTCGAAGATGACGTTCCGAATCACAGCGACAAGCCTACGCCCCGCCCGCACCCCAACGCAATCGCGATCAAGGCCCTGCAGCCACATCGACACGCATCAAGAATGTCCAAACTGCACAAGGCCGCCCGCAGGGCGGCCTTGTGACCTTGTTCCATCTGCCGGGAATGACCGGGGGCGCGCGCCCCCGGTCATGTCCCCGGGACAGTTTTCGAACGCTCGGGCGGAGCGCCGGCTACTTCCGCAGCCGGAAGAACTGCGCGTTCGCGCCGGGCTCGATGTACGCCGCGAACTCGGCTCCCTCAACCACAACCGGGGCCGTCGAGTCCGCCCAGCCGCCCGGCAGGGCGCCTGTCACCTGCAGGCTGAATCCGACGGCGGTTGCGGGCCAGCTCACGCGCACGGTGCCCGTGGACGTCATCGCAACCTTGAGAGACGCCTTCACCGGCAGGATGCCGCCCGGCGTCACCTTGACGTCATCGAGCAGCAGCACCTGATCGCCGGCAGCGGCCTGTTCGATCTGGATGACCGCCTCCGTCCCGGCGGCCTGAAACACGGCCGTCTTCACCGCATACGGCTGGCTCCCCCCGACGGGCGTGACGGCTTCGGTCGCCGCCTCCGCGTCATCCGCGCTGATCTTGAGGGTCGGCGTGGTGCCGGTCGAGGCATTGACCGCGACGCTGACGGTGTAGTTCTGGCCCGGGGTGAGGCCGGTGATCCTCTGGCTCAGCCAGGCGGCGCCTTGCAGGAAGGCGACGTTGTCCTGGTCGGCATTGGCGCCGTTGTCGGCGAAGCCGAGCCCGCTGATGTTGACGCCCCGGTTGCCTGCGCCGCCGGCGGCCCAGCCGGCGATGTTCTTGGTGATAATGCCCGGCAGGGGCACGACGCCGCTCGCCTCGAAGCTCGGGTTGACGACCGGGATGTTGTCCGGGTCGCGCTGGACGATGGTGATGGCATCGAGGAGCGCAGTGATATCTCCGGTGGCCGTGGTTTCGAACGCCAGGAGGCCCGAGGCGGCCGCGGGCGTGAACTCGTACTGCTGGAAGTAATAGGACGGTCCATCGGGGAGATTGGACCCGCCGACCGGCGTGATGGCCGCAATGGTGCCCAGAGGGAGGGCATCGAAGCTGGCCGTCAGGTCGATCGTGCCTCCGCAGCAATTGCGCACATTGTAATAGAACTGCAGCCAGTACGTCTTGCCTGGCGTGAGGTTCATGATGTTCTGACGGATGATCTTCGACGTCTGAAGCAGCGCCACCACATTGCGATCGGGCGTTGCCCCGTTGTCCGAGAACGGCCCATCCGCCTGCACCGGGTTGATGCCGGTGTTGCCGGCCCCTTCGCTCGGCCAATTCTGGATCGCCATGTAACCGGGATAGCCCGGCACCTCGTCCGCCTCGAAGCTCGGGTTGCGCACAAACGACCCGAGCACCAGCACCGACACCTCTTTCCGGTTGAAGCAGACCCCGTGCGGATTGGCGAACTGCAGGGCAGTCGCGCCCTTGGATACCCCCGTCACCGTCACGGTCGCCGACAAGGCTTCCGGGTCCCCGCCCACCGGGAATTCGAGCGTGAGCACGCCGCCCGCGGCACCCTCGATCCTGGCCACCGCCGGGTTGAGGCTCTTGACCGTGACCCGCGCCGGATCGCTCAGCTCCAGCAACTCGCCGGGCACAGTGACGGTGAGGCTGGTCGAATCGGTCTCGCCCACCGCCAGTTGGAGCGCGGCCGGCCGGACTTCGATGCACGGGACGTTGATAGACACCCCGGTCACCTTGACGTCATCGAGCAGCACCGTTTGAGTGGAATCCGCGGCCACCTGTTCGAACCGCAAGACCGCCGTGTCCGACGCCGCCGTGAACGAGGTCGAGCCAACCCAATAGGCCGCCGAGCCGCCCACAGGCGTCACATCCACTTCGAGCAGGGACGCGCCGTCGGCGCTGACCCTCAGGCGGGGCGCCTGGCCCAAGGGGGCATTATAGGCAAAGGTGACCTTGTAGTTCTGGCCGGCCAACAGACCGGGGATGGTCTGGCTCAGGGCACCTGGGCCGCGGATATAGGCCACCAGGTCCTGGTCGGGATTGGACCCGTTGTTGGCGTACACGCCCAGGCCTGAGAAGTTGATGCCGGTCGTCCCCTCGGCCGTCCAGCCGGCGATTCTGGCCAGCACACCCTCCCCGGCGAGTTCGCCGCTCGCTTCGAAGCTCGGGTTCCGCACCACGACGTTGCCGGCGTCGCGCTGCACAATGGTGACCGCGTCAAACACGAGCGAGGCGTCGCCGCCATGAACAGTGTGCACGATCTCGAACAGGCCCGAAGCGCCCGAGGGCGTGAACGCGAAGTTCCGGAATCCGTACGGATTCTGCCCGCCCACCGGCACGATGCCCTTGACACTGCCGATCTCGACCCCTTCGAACTGGAGGATCATGTCGTCGTTCACGTCGCCGCAGCAGTTGCGCCGATTGTACCAAATCTGCGCCCAGTACTCCTTCCCGGGTTCGAGTCCCGAGATGGTCTGGGACACAGCGCCGCCACCCTGTTTGAACCCGACGCGATTGCCGTCCGGGATTGTGCCGTTGTCGGCGAACGGTCCCGTCGCGCCCTGGTTGACACCGCTGCCGCCGTCCCAGTTGTCGATCGTGCTGTACGACGGGTAGGTCGCGTTGTAGTTGCTCTCGAAGCTCGGGTTGCGCACGAAGGCGCCGCTCACCTTGACCGAAATCGCCGTCGGGAAGTTGCAGGCGCCCGCGTTATTGGCGATCTGGAGAGTCGTGATGCCGCCCCCGACAAGGTTGAGATCGAACGTCTGCTCCATCGGCCCGCCCACGGGGAACGTCAGCGTCAACGCGCCCCCAGCCCCGCCTGCCGGCGTCGCGACGCTCGGATCGGCCGAGGTCACCGTCACCGTCACGGGCTGCGTCGCGGTCAGACGCCCGGAAACGCTGATCGTCACCGTCGCCGTGCCGCCGGCGCTGCCGCTGACGAGCGAGGGCGATCCGGCCACACAGGGCTCGGCGGCGGCGTTGTCGGAGTAGATGCACAGGTTGTCGAATGTGGCCGTCACCATGTCGTCCGGGGCCCGCGTGTAGGCGCCAAACTCAAACACGATGCCGCTGCTGACCGGGAAGGGCACGTCCAGTCCCATCAGGCCGTCCAGGAACAACTTCACCGTCGCGCCGTCCGCTACCATCTTCATCCGATGCAGCCCGCCATCCTCGAAGGGGAGATAGTCGAACGCGGGGATATCGATTCCGTTTCCTGTGGCGGAGTCGCCGGCCAACCCGATCTTGCGGTTGTATTCCCAGCCTCCTTCGCCCGTGTTGTAGGAGAAGAACACGTAGCGCGACCGGGTCTGATCCGTGATCCAGACGCCGGACCGCGTCGAGGTTCCCGAGAGGGTTCCGTAGCTCTCGTGCGAGACGCGGTCGATCTCAAGGGTCAGAGGCGCCTCGGGCGAAGCCGAGAAGGTCTTCTCCGTCGTCAGGGACTGGCCGCCCCAGTAAGAGCCGTCGGCGTAGAGGCTGAACTCGATCCCCGTCGCGGGATTGACCATCACCTGGCCGAACGCCGATCCGGTCTCGAACGGGGCGAGGTTCAGACGATAGAACGGATCGAATGGTTCGCTCGGGAACTCGTCGCACCAGACGGCCGGAGACGCCGGGTAGACCGTCACGCGCACCGGGTCGCCCACGCATACCCCCGCGCCGTTGCTCAGCGCGATCTCCGTCGTTCCCCGTCCGACACCGACGAGATTCACCGTCTTGGTCGGCGCGGCGCCCGCCGCGAATGTGACGTCGAGGCTGCCCCCAACGGCGCCCGCCGGCACCGCCACCGCCGGGTCGGCGCTGGTGAGGGTGACCGTGGCCGGCGCGGAGGCGTTCATCGACTTCGGAATTCGCACGGTCACGGCCTGATCGTTGCCGCCGACTGTGCCGAAGACCCTTGAAGGCGACGCCGTGACGCACGGCTCGCCCGAGATTTGGAAATTGTCGAACGTGTCAATCCACGTCTGGGCGGCGTCCGCGTAGTTGAGGAGAGTGATGTAATTGGCAAGAAACCCGTTTGTGCTCACAAGCACGGTCGGGCTCGATGGATCGCTGGTGATGGCCAAAGCCTCGCCGTTGACCGATACGCTGATGGCCACGGGCGTGTTCGTGCCCCGAAAGCCGTCGCTCGACACGTCGATCTTCACGCGGAAAGCCGCGCCCGTGGGCAGCGTCGTCCCTGCCGGCGAGCCGTAAACCGACGTCGCGCGGTCGAACACCTGCCAGGCGCCGTTGTGCCGGAACAGGATGCCGAATCCGTCGGACGCGTTCACGAACACGTTGCGGGCGGTGGCGCCCAGGACAATCGCCGCCCAGTCGCCCGAACTTGAATTGAGATCGTTCACGCCCGGATCGAGATCGAACTCGACGCTGAAATGGCCGCCTTCGACAAAGCTGTGATTGGGGCTGACCGATGTCCACCCCCCGTTGACAGCCGTCAGAGCGAGTGCGCCGGGATACTCGGCTGTGTTGACCGCGGTGCGGTCGTCATAAGTGCCATTGGCGGCCGTGCCCGGGACTTCGACGTAGGGCAGGGCGCCGACAGACCCGCTCACGCGGGTGTTTATCTGATAGTTGACGTCCCACGCCGGCTCTGTGGTGTTGAAGTTGTCCAGCCACAGGACTTCCG
>DAOOQY010000262.1:0-6210 GCA_035389025.1 Verrucomicrobiota bacterium | reverse complement strand
TCGATCCGGAGAAGCTGACCCCGCTGCTGCGCCTCAAGTACCACAACTCCATCGCGGATGCCGTCGCCGACCTTGGACAGCCGGCCGAAATTGGTCGGGTGTTCTCGGCCTTCCAGCAGTACCTGTACGTGCCGCCAACATGATAGGGGCTACCGCCCCTCCGCCGGCAGTGGTCAAATCGAACAAGCCGCGCCTGCGCGCACGCCGAGTGCTATGCCATCGACCGCAGGGTTTCCAGGAGTCGAACCCTGTCCCGCTTCCACGTCCGGGCCGTCATTGCTGCCAGAATCTCCCGCGCTTCCTGGATGGCCGACTTCTGGACGCCCTCGCCCAGCATCTTGGGCATCGCCTTGAGGATCGCCTAACGAAAATCCTCCCGCCCAGGACGGAAGTAGTGCTTCATCACGACTTCGGCGGTGCGGTGGCCGGTGACGCGCTGGACCAGTTCGAGGGGAACCCCCGCTGCCAGCGCCAACGTGATCCACGTCACCCGGAAGCTGTGGAAATCCCGGACCGACGCCCGGCGCTTGCCAGTCCCCCGTTCCGCCTGCAGTCCGTCGGTCTTCAGCGCCCGGTGGTGGCCGCGCACGATCTGGCAGCCCGTTTCACGCTCAAGTTCGTTCAGGTAGCCCGACACTGCGCCTCGGCTGCATCCCGTCGCCGCCATCACTTGATCGAGGGTCTGGCCGTCCATGTAGGCGCTGAACACCGCCCGCATGTTCTCCGCCTTCGAGGTGGCGCCGAGCCGGTCGAGGTAGGCGAAGCCCTTGGCCCGGGGTTGCTGTTCGCCCAGGGCCCATCACTATGCCCACTCTGGCGGCGAACTTCGCTCTCTTGCGCAGCGCACTGCTTCGCCTGTGTAATGACCGGTGTCCCAATCAGGCTCACTCGACCTCACGCGAAGCCTGTGCGACCACTTCCGCCTTGGCTTTCAACCTCCTGGGCGCCTGATCGTGACTCAAAACAAAACGCCCTGCC
Organism: Verrucomicrobiota bacterium; assembly: GCA_035389025.1. Taxonomy (GTDB): domain Bacteria; phylum Verrucomicrobiota; class Verrucomicrobiia; order Limisphaerales; family J093; genus MWFF01. Next base: position 5,232 of record DAOOQY010000262.1, on the reverse strand, counting down.
GGACAGAATTGGCGCCAGGGCCCCCGGTTGAGGGCTCGCGGGTGTCGGGACGATCGCGACACAGAAAGAACACCGGCTCCTTATGCGGTTGGAGACCCGATTCTCGAAGATGCACCGCAAGCTCACCTCGCCAGTGAGGCCGGGGCGCCGGTCTACTCCGACTGCGAACTGATGATCGACATGGCGGCGATTGTGTCGGAGTTTCTGAAGTCGGCGCAGTTGGACGACGGACAGAGGTCGGAGAGAGTTGCGTAGCGTGGAAGCAGTGGAGAGTCGTGGGCACGTTGGCTCGATTAGCTATTGTTCTGCCCTCGTTTGGCTCGCCTTTGCCGTTTGAGTTTCTTAACTCTCCGCGTCTTCACATCCAGCGCGTATGACTTGTCTCGCTCGTTCACGAAGATTAAGCGCTCCCCGTCCAGTCGCATCTGCCTGATGAATACCCACTGGACGTCGTGCTCGAAGCACGGGCAAATACAGTTTCTAAAGATGGTCTTCTTCCAAAGCTGCTTGCCAGTGGCGACATCCCAGGCGACGACATATCCAACCGTTCCTCTGTCGTTCGGGACCGTGTAACGCACGCCTTCGTGAACGACTGGCTCGATGACCGGAGCAGGGGTGCGCTTGGCGAACGCGGCCATTGGCAGCACGAGTGCTGCAACCAGCACCAAGCGTGATAAACTTCGGGTCGCGATCATTGCGGTCGACATCGGTATTCGGCGACCTGTTTGCCGCAGTTCTTTGCGTCAGCTCAGAATATCCTCCCGCACGTCGCATTTGTCGAGAGGCAGTTGCAGTGACGGTGATCGGAAGGCGTCCGACAAACGCGACCTTTGGCGAAGCAATCTGCTGCGGTCACCCGATTGCTACGCTCAGGCGGCCCACGCCATTGTGTCGTACTTGCTCGACCTGCCGACACGGGACTTTCCGTCAGGCGCAGTCGGACCGCGAAAGGGATGCGAGGTGGCATTCCCGATCAACGGAGACCCCCTCGAAGACCTCGACCATCTCCGGCCTGAACGCTGGATCATTGCGCTGCTGGCAAGCATCCTGGCGAAGAGCAGAGCACGCGAGAATTCCCGCCCCCCGCGTAAACTCTCGTGCCGGGCTCTGGCCCAGGCTCACCGAGCCGTGTCCCGACCCGTACCGCCTGGGCCGGCCCAGGAACGCTTGCTGCGCAACCTGTTCGCGAGCGCGGATCAACTGATCATCGACTGCTGGCAGACCATCGAGCGATTCGCCCAGGTCTTGGCCGAACATGGGAGCATGACGCCGGTTGAAGCCGAGCGGACGATTCGAGAACTGCTGCGAACACAACGCGCCACCCTCATGGCAGGAAGACGCTGAACAGGAATCCGCTGAGCATCAATGACCCAACCATCATAGGCCCCCCGACCAGCGGGACGCGCGTCCTGAGCGAGTTCTGGAGGGAGGCTCTGGGCGGAGAGCGGCGTTGCACCGTGGCCGGAACGCCGGGGACGTGGATGCAAATCAGGCCGGCGGCGGTGACGGCGGACCCGTCATCAGGCACAATTCCGACGGGTTACCTCATCTGGAACGTCGCCGACGGGGCAGTGAAGCGCCACTCAGGGGCGTACTCGTGGGAGATCACTGTCGGGGCGAATGCCTCGGCCAAGGTTGGCTTCCACGGCGTGACGCCGACCGCCAAACGGGCCGGAGTCGCGCAGGCCGCTGTCACCTGCGCTTCGCAGACCGTCAACGACCAGCCGACGCGGGCGGCAGTCCAGGCAATCAATGACGGCCTGGTCGCCACTGTGATGCGCCTGCATCAGGTCCTGGGCCACAGAGGTAGAGCGGCCGTGATCAAGTGCGGGGCGTAAAGCCGACATCGAACTATAGCTCTCCTCCCGCCTTTCTCAGGCCACGGCAACGACAATGAACGGTCTTAGTGCCCTGGCACGCAAGCCTCCGCTCTGGCCCACAGTTTCCATCGCGCTCAGAACGACCTTGCTAGTGACTCGACGCACCGCCCCCTAGGCCACCCTCCCGGCCAGTCGCCCCTGACGGGACTGACCAGCCAGCTCGACCTGGACCGGCGTACGCAAGCAGCTACAAAAGGCCGCGGACAGCGCCAAGCATCACTTCCTCGATTTAGCTACACGAATAACCAGCGGTGGCCTCTGCGAGTTCCGAACTGCCCCAAGCTTCACTCCTTCACTGGCGGCGGTCTTTGGCTCAGATCTTTGATCATTCGAGAAATGTCCTCAGGCTTATACTCTACACCAGATACTTCTGCGAGCTTCCTGGCTAAGCCATCGAGTACCGAAACCGCCTTCTGCACTTCCGGGCCAGCCACTTCTTGCACCGCAACCGCCTTACCGTCCTTGGCGACGACAGTGCCAGCTTGGAGGCCTAAGATTGCCCGCCAGATACAGTCATAAACATAAGACGGCAGCATGTTGATCTCAATAACGTCATCCTCATTGACCGTCACTTGGACCGGTAGAGTTTTCACGTTGTAACAAGTGGCAGCGCACTCGACAAGGTAGGCGCCGGGCGGAACCCGGACTTCTGAATATATCCTGCCGCCACGTTTCCCCTGCAATTGCATGTGCGTCCAAAGGCCGTAGTCAACGCCAGCAAACCAGAGCGGCGTCAGCGGGAATCGGCCCGCATGCATGATTCTCAGGAAGAATGTATGCCCCGTAGTTTCATAGGGGACGGCCGTGTGATTCGGGTCTCTCACGATTACCCTAATTGTACCCATAGCATTCCTTACGGTTGTGTGTTTCGGTTCTGGCTAGGGCAGAATGCCTCTTTTACCAGAGTAGTAAGCTTACATAACGGCGGGCGTAAAGCAAGCAAAATGTGATATAATGTTGGCGGGAGTTCAAAATGAGTTTGATCCTCAAAGCCTACAACCAGCGCGGGCACCTGCGGTCCCTCGCCTGCGCGCAACTCACCGTCACCAAAGTATGAGCCTTGCCCCCAGCCGCCTGTCCGATGTCAACAACAGCGCGTACTTCAAGGAGGTCTGCCAGGACAACTTCGCCGTCCTCGCCGAGGAAATCGCCAAGCGCGCGACCACGTACCAGAACGGCTCGCCCACGACCGTCATCGGCCCGCCGGCCAGCGGGACGCGTGTCCTGGCCGAGTTCTGGCGTGACGGCCTGGGCGGGGAATGGGTCTGCACCGGGGCACGGACGCCAGGGACCTGGAAGCAGATCAGGCCCGCGGCGGTGACGGCGGGTCGGTCGAGCGCCACGATCCCGACCGGTTACCTCATCCTGACCGTCGCCACCGGCCACATCAAGCGCCACGCCGGCGGGTACGTGTGGGAGGTGCCGGGGGTGTAGAGGGGCAGGATGCGGCCCGACGCCGAATTAACTGTTGCGAGGGCTGGGAGTGCGTGGTAGGGGTTTGAATCAACACCAAAGCCTCTGCCGACCGGGATTCGGTTCGGTCGTTTCGATCATTTCTTAAAGGCGAGGAAGGCCCGAGGCTGAGGCTAAGAAAGGAGAGCTATGAAGAGGACGAGGATCGGATGTGCGGCGGCAGTCATGGGGGTGATCGCCGGCCTGCTGAGCACTCAGAGCCACGCCCAGATGCCCGTGATCGAGTCGCTGAGTCTGAACGGAGACCTGATCTGCACGGGACTCAAGTCTGGCAGCACGGCCACGGTCGAGTGGGCGCCGACGGTAAACGGGCCGTGGACGAACAGTTGGGCGGGCCTGGACGCGGTGGCGGTGGGCGATGACGGGACCATACGAGTCAAGGTGCCGATGTTCTACCGGGTGCGAGGAGAGGCTCAGCCGGTTGGACCAGAAGGCATGGTCTGGATCCCGCTCGGGACGTTCACAATGGGGAGCCCGCCGAGCGAAAGGTATCGGTACAGCGATGAGGGTCCGCAGACAGTGGTGACGCTGACGAAGGGCTTCTGGCTTGGGAAGTACGAGGTGACGCAGAGGGAGTACCTGGCGGTGATGGGGACCAATCCGTCACATTTCACAGGCGACCTGGACCGGCCGGTGGAGACGGTAACGTGGCATAACGCGACCAACTACTGCGGGAAGCTGACGGAGCAGGAGCGGGCGGCGGGGCGGTTGCCTGCCGGGTATGAGTATCGGTTACCGACGGAGGCGCAGTGGGAGTATGCGTGTCGGGCGGGGACGACGACGCGGTATTCGTTTGGGGACGCGCTGGAGTGCGATGACCTGTGTGGCGCCTGTCCGATTGGCGATGAGTACATGTGGTGGTGCGGAAACTCCGGGGAGCAAACCCATCGGGTTGGTCAGAAGCTGCCTAATCTGTGGGGATTGCACGACATGCATGGGAATGTGTATGAGTGGTGTGCGGACTGGTACGACTCCTACCCTGGAGGGAGTGTGACTGACCCGACTGGGCCTAGTTCGGGCTCGCACCGCGTGTACCGCGGCGGCAGTTGGTACTACTTCGGCCAGTACTGCCGGTCGGCGCACCGCATCGGGGACGACCCGGAGTACCGTTACTACTACCTGGGCTTTCGCCCCGTCCTAGTTGCGGTTCCATAAGGCGTTTCGGTCTGGGTCTGAGCTAAGGCAAGAGGGTTGAGCAGCGCGGCGGAGAGCCGTGAGCAAGGCGGAGGAGGGACGGAGCCGCGGGCGAGTGGCGAGCAGCCGCGTAGCGTGCTTGGGGGTCGAGGGGGCGCGGAATGCCTGTTGGCGGAGACCCGATCTGCGCTCGGAGCGGGACTCCTCACGTCAAGGCACCAGCGAGGCGCTGCCGAAACGTCCCGGTGCCGCTGTTTCTATCCATCCTGTCTGACGGCGCACTTCTCGGGCCGCTCTCACCGCCCGACTTGAAGCCCCGCTCGTCCGGCCCGGACCTTGTGACACCCCAACCGGCAAACACGGTCAGTCTGGCCGCGAACGGCTGGCCAGACCCTCGCCACTTTGATCAAGCTAGCGAATGGCCTCCGCGTCGTGCTCACTGACCGGGGCAAGTCATTGTCGGTCGACAGTCACTGTCGGTCGGCACGCGTAGGCTGGTTATTCAAGATCGTCCGGAACGTCTGGGGGCACGCTGAATAACGGCACGCTCACCGGCAACTCGGCTGGCGGCTCTGGGGGGGAAGCGTCTGGGGGCACGCTGAACGACTGTACACTGAAGGGCCACTCCGCCCATGGAGGAGGGGCGGCGGTGAGGACTTCGGGGGCGATTTTAAGAAGGGCTTTGCTCGCTGCATGGGTCACATAGGGGTGGGTGTCTGTCAAGGCGAGGCGGAGCGCGGGGACA